>JBLHLI010000142.1:0-6449 GCA_047618765.1 Enterobacterales bacterium
GGAATGGGCTTTGTAACCGAAATTGCTGAAGCCTCTATCCCTTTAAAATGGATGGGTAATACAGCTTATACTGTGGCTACTTTACTAAAAATGATTTTTCTTAAAAGCCAAAAAATGACCATTGAAATTGATGGTAAATGCTTAGAACGGGATGGTATTTTTGTTGAAGTGGCTAACAGTCAATACACTGGAACTACATTCTTTATTGCACCTGAGGCAGAAATCGATGATGGCAAGCTTGATATTATTATATTAAACAAAATTAGTCGTCTTAGGCTACTAAAAGTGTTTACGTCCATTT
The DNA here is from genome assembly GCA_047618765.1 of Enterobacterales bacterium. Classification (GTDB taxonomy): domain Bacteria; phylum Pseudomonadota; class Gammaproteobacteria; order Enterobacterales. The sequence continues at coordinate 302 of JBLHLI010000142.1, forward strand.
TTGATGGTACCCATATCAATTACCCTGAAATTGAATATATTAAAGCAAAATCAATAAAGGTTATTGAGGAAAAACCCGGCAAGTTGCTCCCCGATGGGGAAATATTAGGTTCAACACCCGTTGAAATTGAGTGTTTGCATAAAGACATTAAGTTTTTATGGAAGTAAACACCATTCATTCCTGATGATCTTTATGTTGCATGGAATTATCTTCATTATCTTCTGAGTATGGGTTATTTTTATAGGCCTTCATTGTTGCAATAATCTTTTGGCCATTTTTAAGCTCAAAGTGTAGGTTCACATCTTTATTTTTTGTGAGCGGTTCTGTTAATCCCATTATCATCAAATGCTTACCGCCAGGTGCAAATATAACCTTAGACTCACTGGCAATGCTCAGCTCTTCTAATGCAACCATTGTAGCCATATCATTTTCTACTACCGTGTCATGCATGGTGGATTTTTTTGCAATTACCGTAGAGATTGCAACAATTTCAATGGCCTTATCGCTTTGATTTTCTAGGGTGAAATAAGCTGCTGTACTGTTAGTAACTGGCGGCATCAGGCGGATCCAGGCATTACTTATCACTAAACTCTTTTTAGTTGTACTCATCTCAGATTTTGCTTCAGACGCTTGAACTGAGACTGCCACTAAAGGCAAACTCAAGAGTAAGCCGATACAAAATTTAAATTTATTCATGTTCGGTTTTAAGTTCTCTAGTGATAAAAATGGCAATACTGAGTAAGACGATTGCTCCACCCTGATGGCTAACAGCTACAGGAACGGGCATATGAAAAACCAAGGTTGATATACCCAAGGATATTTGAATAAATAACATTCCAATAAATAGCTTAGCTGCGGTAGAGCAACTTGACGAGAAATTATTCTTGATAAGATTGAAAGCAAATAACGGCACAATAATTAATAAACTATAAGCAATCAGACGATGATTAAATTGGATAGTTGTTATATTTTCAAACCAATTTAACCAAAAAGGCTGGAGCGTATACATGCCGTCTGGAACTAATTTTCCGGCCATTAACGGAAATGTATTGTAGGCATATCCAGCTTTTGTTCCTGCAACGAATCCACCTGAGATGATCATTAAAATGATAAGACCTGTTACAGCTTTCGAATAGTTGTAGAAACGCTTCCTAATATCACTGGCTAACTCTGTTGTCGTATTTTTAAGCAACCCAATGGCAACCCAAAGTAGAAAACTGAATAATAAGACAGCTGAGATTAAATGCGCTGTTAGTCGATATTGACTGACATTGGGTTCATTAACCAATCCACTTTTCACCATGTACCATCCCAGTACACCTTGCATGCCACCTAAGAAAAATAGAGCAATCATCTGAGGTAACATTTTTCGCCTTATGGCACCTTTCATCCAAAAATACAGAAAAGGTAATAAGAAAAAGATACCAATCAATCGACCAAGAATGCGATGGAAATATTCAAAATAAAATATCGATTTAAAGCTATCTAAAGACATCCCTGCATTTTCTTTTTGATACTCTGGAAACTCTTTATATTGCTCAAAAGTTTGTGTCCAATCGGCTTCAGTTATAGGAGGAATAACACCCATGATAGGTTTCCAGTCCACCATTGAAAGACCTGAATTGGTTAATCTGGTTGCACCACCCAGTATAATCATAAAGAAAATGACAGCGGCAACAAAAATTAACCAAATACCTACTTGCCTATCATGTTTAGCTTGAAGAGATATATCGATGTTCATGGATAAAATGCCGCCTAGTAAGTTATTTATTGAGGTCTTCGACGCTCACAAAGTTCATTGAAATTGAGTTTACACAATGACGTATATTATTATCCGTAAGTTGCTCACCATGAAAGACATGACCAAGGTGGCCATCACAACTTGCACAAACTATTTCTGTACGCCGTCCATCAGAATCTGGAATACGTTTTATAGAGCCTTCTATCTCATCATCAAAACTTGGCCAGCCACAGGTAGATTGGAATTTATGTTCAGACTTATACAAAGGTGAATCACATTGCTTACAAATATATAATCCACCTTCATTGTTATCATTGTATAACCCTGTAAAAGGTCTTTCAGTTCCCTTATCTTGAATAACCCTTGCTTCTTCTGTAGATAATTCATTAAATTTATTATTCATAATATTCTCTTTTAGACAGTAATTGATTACTTCATAGACTACTTTAAGCTTCTATTGTTACTAATAGCTCTTTAGTTTTTTCCTTCATAAGTTCTTGATCACCTCGGGTTTCAAGGTTCAGCCTAATGACAGGTTCAGTATTTGAAGCTCTGAGGTTAAAACGCCAATTGGTATACTCTATACTGATTCCATCTGTCTTATCGATTGAAATTGCACCTTCTGAGTAAATATCTTCAATTTTTTTGATCGTTGCCTGGGCATCTTTAACTGTTCGGTTAATTTCACCGGGTGAAGGAAATTTTTCAATACGCTCCTTTACCAGTTTAGAAAGATGTTGTCCTTTCAGACAGACCAGCTCTGCAACTAAAAGCCAAGGGATCATGCCGGAATCGCAATAACCGAAATCTCTAAAATAATGATGAGCACTCATCTCGCCACCATAGGCAGCATCTTCCTTACGCATTCTTTCCTTAATAAAAGCGTGGCCTGTTTTACTTTGAATAGCCTGACCACCCATTGACTCTGCTATCTCAATAGTATTCCAAGTTAAACGAGGGTCATGTATGACCTTCTCCCCTTTACTCTTTGCTAGGAAGGCCTCAGAGAGTAAGCCGACAATGTAATAGCCTTCTATAAATTGCCCTTTCTCATCAAACAAGAAGCAACGATCGAAATCACCATCCCAAGCAATACCAAAATCTGCACCCGATTCAATAACCGCCTCAGATGTAGCAGCACGATTTTCTATAAGAAGAGGGTTAGGTATACCATTGGGAAACGTTGGATCAGCTTCGTGATGAACTTTAACAAAAGTAATTGGAATGGAGCGTTCAGCAAAAACACGCTCTATTTCATCGACAACATGGCCTGAAGCACCATTGCCTGAGTTAACCACTAATTTCAACGGTTTAATGTTCTCAGGTTTAATATAAGTAAGCAGATGTTCTACATAAACGATAAGTATATCAAGTTGGCTATATTTTCCTTTAGACTCAGCAGCACTTCTGGCAAGCTGTTCTTTAGAGAGCATACCCAAGTCATCGGCAAGGCGTTTGATATCAAGTAAGCCTGTATCAGCAGATACTGGACGAGACCCGGTTCTAACCGGCTTCATGCCATTATAATCAATAGGATTGTGTGAGGCAGTTACTTCAATACCCCCATCGACCTTCAAGTGTTGAACAGCAAAGTATACTTCTTCTGTTCCTGTCATACCAATATCGATAACATCAGAACCGGCATCCATAATGCCTTCAGCTAAAGCCATTTTTAGCTCTTCACTAGTCTCACGTACATCACCACCTAAGACAACAGACTCAGGTTTGATGAAATCAGCATAAGCACGTCCAATTCTGTAGGCAATTTCCGTGTTTAATTCTTCACCTAATTGGCCTCGAATATCATAGGCTTTAAAACAGCTTAATTTTCTCAATGGACTTCCTTTATATCATTTTTATTGATTTAATTTAAGAAGTTAATTTTAATAGTAAACCATCGAAATCTCAATCTATATAATCCACTCAGCTAGTAATTTCTATTAAATTAATATCCGCCGATTTTCATCTGAGATAAGGCTGTGAATGTTTTACTTGGATCATTATCTCTAGAAAGATAAATTTGTTTATAGGTTAGTACACTTTTAACGTACTCTCGTGTTTCCTTATAAGGTATGGTTTCGATCCAAATATCGGCTGGCAATGACGGTTGATTTTTTAACCATGTTTTAATTCGATAACTTCCTGCGTTATAAGCTGCTGTGGCCAAAACGATATTGTTATGGTGGCTAATTTTATAACTCAAATATTGAGTTGCAATTCTTATATTGCTCTTTGGATCATATAGGTGTTGATTGGATTTTTTTCTCTTATCATACTGTTTAGCGGTAGAAGGTAACACTTGCAGTAATCCCCTTGCACCAGCCGATGAATTAGCATCTTCCATAAAAGAACTCTCTCGCCGTGCTATGGCAAAAACCCAGGCAGAGCTAATATTATTCACTTTAGAATAATGATCGATATGATTTTTATAGGCTTTAGGAAATCGTAGATCAATATCATCAAGGTATCCCACATCAGCTAATGTAAATATGGCCCTATCATACCAACCAATTTCGTTTGCTAATTTAGCAATCACTAACTGTTGTCTTGGTGTTATCTCACTAAATAAGTAATTCCACTCTCGCCTAGCTTTTACAAAACGTTTTAGATGAAATAATTCAAAGGCGCGTTTTGCCGCCGGATATTGCATCGTTTTTGTTCTTTCTTCAGCGGTAATGACAAGAGCGTTTTCTTGAAGCGCTACAGCTTGATCAAAATACCCTGATGCCAGAAAACCATAATAATGACGCTTCTTAGCCAGTTGATGAAAAATGAGTTCTCCGGCTTCAACCTCATCGGTTTCCATTAAGCCTCTAGCTAACCAATACTGCCATTTGTTTTCAGCGCTTCTCTCAGAAGGTAATGCTTGAATTACTGTTTTAACACTATCCCAATCTGCTGTTCTTAATGCATCTGCGATACGCCACTGAATGAGATTAGATGTTAAGTTTTCATCATTTACTTTCTGCAACCAAAAACTAGCTGACTTATGTTTTTTACTGGCAAGAGCTAGCGAAAATTTAGTAATTATTTTCTGTTCTTGTGTAAGAGAAAAGGTAAATGATTCTTTTGCCTTATTGTAAGCTTTAATAGCTCTATTTGGATCACGCCAAATAAAGCGCCTTAATCCATAAGTCATTATCTCTGCTTCTTGTTCATTTTTCTTTGGAAAAATATTTAAACGAGTCACCAGAGATGGATCTCTTCTCATTCGATGCCAAAGTTTACCCAAGTACTGACTATCTTCTGGCAGTAGTTTTGTTAAATAAGGTATTAAGGTATGTTTGCCTATAGTGGCAGCTAAGATCAATCGTTGGAGAATAAGTTCATTAGTGCGATAACCTGCCTCTGCCCAACGCACAAAAAGTGCATCACAGTCTTTTGGTTGTGATTTTCCGATAAGCCATAGAGGAGTTATTTTAGGTAATATTTCATTTTCACTAACCCCGAGTTTGAATTGAGATTTGTAATATAAGCAGGTCATTCTAGCGTCATTATTAGGTTTATAAAAATCAACATACAGTTGATAACGCTTCTTTTTGATCAAGTAATTAAGCCACTTTTTCCTTAATGGCCAGTCTAGCGGTGTATTTTCATATTGATTTAAAAAATTGCCAATGAATTCTTTGTTTTTTAGAGATAGGTTAAGTAATAATTCCTTTTGTTGAAGGTAGGGATATAAAGGATAACTTACTAGGTTTTTTTCTAATGACTCATATTTAGCAGAGTATGATTTTCTGAGCAGTTTTTCAGCTTCGATATAAATTTTACGCTGTGATTCATAATTATTATTGTTATCAGGGCTACTTTCTTGTTTGCTTTCCTGTTTACTTCTAGCAGTACTATCCAATACTGTTTCAGAAAAACTTTCAGTATGAATAAATATTACTGAGAGAGACAACATTATTAGAGCACTAAAACGATATGATGATTTCATATAAATCCACTGGGTAGAGATGTTATTTTTAACGAATGCTAATCTTGGGATATAATACCATTTTTAGAACAGCTCTAACATCGAGAAAATCATTCTTTTTTCTTGAAATACCCTCTAATCATAGACCATATTTGATAATTTACTTCAAATACCACATTACAAAGAGATAATCTATTGAATCTATACTAACATAGACAGTATGAAATTCAGATTCGCCTATCACCTTCTATTTACAGTACTATTTTGCTGTAGTGCTCAGTTGTTGTCAGAAGAACAGGCACAAGAGCCGTCAGATATCTTTACCGTTGTTGCGACTGAAAACAACCGACCCTTTAGCTTTGGTCTACCTGATGGAACTCCGAGCGGACTCTATGTTGAGTTTTGGAGACTCTGGTCTGAAACGAACAATATTCCTATACGTTTTGTAATGGTACCTTTCGAAGAGGGCTTACAGTTAACTAGACAAAAAA
>JBLHLI010000143.1:0-6445 GCA_047618765.1 Enterobacterales bacterium
GCAGCTTTTCCAAACCCAACAGCGACAAAAGGCGATATGAAAATGGGAGTTTTCACAGACTTCATTAATAATTGCCAAGACATCCGAGTATCTGGTTCAGCAGCTCTAGATTTAGCCTACGTAGCAGCAGGAAGAATTGACGGTTACTGGAACTTTGGACTAACAGAATGGGAAGTTGCAGCAGCAAGCCTAATGGTACAAGAAGCAGGTGGCATCATAGATGATATGAAAGGCCAACAAAAATTCTTAACAGATGGCAATGTAATAGCCGCCTCCCCTAAGATTTTCAAACAAATGGCAAAAACTATACAGCCAAATCTGAAAAGCTAAAAGAAAGGAAGTTATTAACTAAAAAGCTCTGTAATAACAGAGCTTTTTTTTATCTCGAAAAAAGCACAATCAGTAGCCCCAACCAAATATAGGAGTTTGTCTCCCATAATATATAACTATCAGCCCCAACCAAATATAGATGTTTGTGTTCCAGCATATATAACTATCAGCCCCAACCAAGTATAGAGGTGTGCAACCTATAATATATGACCATCGACATCAGGGATGATGTCGCTGAGTCCCCATGGATGGGTTCACGACGTGTCAAGTATTATAGGTGGAGCACCTCTAGACGACTACGAAGTGATATTTAGATCTTAAGTCTTAGGTCTTAGGTCTTAGGTCTTAGGTAGAATTGTAAACAACTGAAAAGAAGAAAGGTTTAAAAATTAATATCTGAAAGGTAAAAATGGCACCAACAAAAGTCAGTGCCAGCAAAACAATTACATCAAGGCTTCCTGATCAGCACCTTCTTTATCAACTTCAGGAGGCATCAAATCTTCCTTAGAAACCCCAAGAGCGAGAGCAATAGTACTAGCTACATAAATTGAAGAGTAAGTACCTATAACAACACCTATCAATAAAGCCGTAGCAAAACCATGAATCAACTCACCGCCCTTTAGATAAAGCGCGAGCAATACAAGAATAGTAGTCAAAGAAGTAATAATAGTCCGTGAAATCGTTTGATTCAAAGAGCGATTAACAATGTCCTCAGGTGTTCCCTTACGCATGCGTAAGAAATTTTCACGAATACGGTCAAAGATAACAATAGTATCGTTGAGCGAATAACCAATAACCGCCAGTAACGCAGCAAGAACCGTTAAATCAAACTCAAGACCAAGAATAGAGAATAAGCCAAGCGTAATCGTAACATCATGTGCTAAAGCCGCAACAGATCCAACAGCGAATTTCCATTCAAAGCGAATTGCAACATAAATCATGATGCAAATCAGAGCAACAAGCATAGCCATGCCGCCCTGTTGAGTGAGTTCATCACCAACACTTGGACCAACAAACTCGATACGACGGATAGTCACACTAGAATCAGCAGCTTTCAGAATTTCTTCAACCCTGTTGCCAATATCTTCATTCTTCATACCAGCGATAGGCGCAAGACGAACCGTTACATCTTTAGAAGAACCAAAGTATTGAACCACCGCCCCTTCAAAACCAACAGCACTTAATTCACTACGAATAAGACTAAGATCAGCAGTATTCTCATAACCAACTTCAATTAAAGTACCACCGGTAAAATCTAGGCCAAGACTAAGAAACTTAGTTGACAAAGAACCTACTGCAGCGAGTAAAAGTATTAAAGAGAAAACCATCATAACTTTGCGAAGTTTGAGGAAATCTATGTTTAGGGACCCAGTAAAAAGTTTCATAATTATAATCCCTTAAATATAGAGTTTTTTAACATTTTTGCCACCATATATCAGATTGATAATGGCACGAGAACCCATGATTGCAGTAAACATGGAGGTAATAATACCGATTGCTAGAGTTACCGCGAAACCTTTAATAGGACCAGTTCCAACAGCAAACAAAATGATTGCAGCAATCAAGGTAGTAATATTAGCATCAGCAATGGTTGATAACGCTTTGTCGTAACCATTGTGGATAGCTTTTTGCGGAGAAGTACCAGCGCGCAGTTCTTCCCGTATCCGCTCAAAGATAAGTACATTCGCATCTACCGCCATACCAACGGTTAGAACGATACCAGCAATACCAGGCAAGGTTAAGGTTGCCCCCGGAATAAGAGACATTACAGCTACAATTAAAACAAGATTGGTCATCAATGCAAAATTAGCAATTAGGCCAAATAGTTTGTAATAAAGCACCATAAACAATAATACTAATCCCATACCAATTTGTATAGACAATAAACCTAGCTCAACATTTTCTTTACCAAGGCTTGGTCCGATTGTGCGTTCTTCAACAATTTGAATGGGAGCAGTAAGCGCACCAGCTCTCAACAAAATAGCTAAGTCATGGGCTTCAGAAGAAGAATCAATACCCGTTATTTGAAAGCGATTACCTAGAACAGCTTGAATACGGGCAATATTAATTACTTTTTCGACTTTTCTAGGAGGAAGTGCAACTAACTTACCATCCTTCTCCACATAATCAGTTTTATATTCAATGAAGACAGTTGCCATTAATTTTTTAATATTGCGTTTAGATGCCGCAGTCATTTTAGTGCCGCCTTTAGCATCTAAAACAATACTCACCTGGGGAAATCCATTTTCATCCATACCTGAATTGGCATTAATGATGTGATCACCGGTTACGATAACGTCTTTTAACAGCAATTGAGGCTGATCATTTTGGTCGTAAAGAATTTCTGAACCCCGTGGAACTCTACCACGAACAGCATCTTGTACATTTCTCTCTTCATTAAGCATTCTGAATTCTAGAGAAGCTGTGGCAGATAGAAGTTTTTTAGCTTTGGCTGAATCTTGCACACCAGGTAACTGTACTACAATACGTTCAGCACCTTGACGTTGAATTAAAGGCTCGGCAACACCTAGCTGATTGACACGATTCCTAAGAATAGTAATATTCTGTCGAACTGCATCATCACGAACAGCTTTAACCTGCTGTGAAGAGAAAGCAGCTCTCATAGTATAAAGGTCACCCTCATCATCTTTAGTAAAGGTTAGATCTTGATAACGATTACGGAGTAGATCATAGGCCTTATCTCGAATATCTTCCTTACGAAATTTTACTAAAACGCCACCGGAAGGACTACGAGTAATAGGCGCTCTGTAGTGCAATCTGTCTTTTTTAAGATCCGTCTTAAAATCAGAAACATATTGATTTTCGCGCTTACTAACAGCTGTAACCATATCGACTTCCATCAGGAAGTGAATACCACCGCGTAAATCTAGTCCTAGCTTCATAGGAGTAGCATATAAGTCACGTAACCACTGGGGTGTCGCTGGAGCAAGATTCATTGCAACAATATAGACATCATCACCATAGGCATCGCGGACAGCCTTGTTAATGATAGTTTGAGCAGTTAACTGAGTATCAGGGTCGTTAAAACGAACCACTATCATTTTACTATCGCGCTCTATCTTCTTAAAGGCTATGTTGCTCTCTACTAACACCGATTGCACCGTCTGCTCTACATCACTGTTTAAAACAGCCTGTTTTTGAGGAGATATTTGTATAGAAGGATCTTCACCGTAATAATTAGGTAAAGCATAGATAATACCGATCACTAATATAAAAATGATCAGTACATACTTCCATACTGGGTAGGTGTTCATCGGCTGAATGCCAGCAGGTTGATTCATGAACATTATAAAATCCTATGGCTTAAAAGCCCTTAATTTAAAATTTTTATTTACAAAAGCTAGTGATCTAAATATCAATTGGCTCTTATAACGACTTTATGGTGCCTTTAGGCAATGCAGATGAAACCGCATGTTTTTGTAAATTTATTTCAACGTTCTCTGCTACTTTAATTGTAATAAAGCTATCGCCTACTTTAGTGATCTTACCTAAGATTCCACCATTGGTTGCGACTTCATCACCTTTTTGAAGGGCTTCAACCATGCCTTTATGCTCTTTAGCACGCTTTGATTGAGGGCGAATCAGCATGAAGTAGAAAATAAGACCAAATACTACCAACATGATAATACTCTGCCATGGTGAGCCAGCTTGAGCTGCTCCTGCTTCTGCTGCCAATACATCACTAAATAAGAAATTCATGCTATCCCCTTGGGTTTATGTTTTATAAATGGTTAAGTTTTATTGTTAAGTTATTTTTTCTACAAAATTCTAATCTAAATCTGGAACGTCTTTACCAATTCCTTGATAGAAATCTATAACAAAGTCGCTCAATGTACCCTGTTCAATTGCACTGCGCAATCCTGACATAAGGTACTGATAATAATGCAAGTTGTGAATAGTAGCTAATCTAGATGCTAATATCTCATTACACTTAAACAAGTGATATAGATAAGCACGGCTATAATTAGTACAGCAATAACATTCACAATCTTTACTAACTGGCTGTGTATCTTCTTTATGGGGACTATTCTTCATTCTTACAACACCTTCGGTTGTAAAAAGATGAGCATTTCTGGCATTTCGAGTTGGCATCACACAATCAAACATGTCAACACCACGTCTAACACCTTCCACAATATCTTCTGGACGTCCAACACCCATCAAGTAACGAGGTTTATCAGCCGGCATTTTAGGCGCTAAAAAAGATAATACTCTTTTCATATCTTCTTTTGGTTCACCTACCGATAAGCCGCCTATAGCATAGCCATCGAAGTCTATTTCTTTAAGTCCATTGAGAGACTCTTCGCGCAAATCTTCATACATACCACCTTGAACGATACCAAATAAGGCATTAGGGTTATCATTATGGGCATCTTTACTTCGCTTAGCCCATCGTAGACTGAGTTGCATTGATACTTCAGCTTCTTTAGGTGTTGCAGGATAAGGCGTACATTCATCAAAAATCATTACTATATCTGAACCCAGATCACGCTGAACTTTCATGGATAATTCTGGATCCATGAATATCTTACTACCATCGATAGGTGATCGGAAATGCACACCTTCTTCGGTAATTTTTCTAGTTTTTCCGAGACTAAAAACTTGAAATCCACCTGAATCGGTTAAGATAGGACCAGACCAATGCATAAAGTCATGAAGACTACCGTGCTTTTTAATGACTTCAGTTCCAGGTCTAAGCATTAAATGAAAGGTGTTTCCAAGAATGATCTCAGCACCTACGGTTTTCAACTCCTCTGGAGTCATAGCTTTAACAGTGCCATAAGTTCCTACAGGCATAAAGGCAGGAGTCTCTACATTGCCCCTCTCAAACTGTAGTTGTCCGCGTCTAGCTAATCCATCTTCTGCAATCTTAGTAAATTTCATCGACATTATTCTGCTTTCTTCTTAGTTAAATCGGTCTTAGTTAAAAACATTGCATCACCATAACTAAAAAATCGATACTGTTCATCGATTGCAGCTTGGTAGGCACTTAAAATGTTATCTCTTCCAGAAAAGGCACTCACTAACATGATTAGCGTTGATTCTGGAAGATGGAAATTAGTGATTAGTGCATCTACTATTTTAAACTCATAACCTGGAGTAATAAAGATATCAGTATCACCTGTAAAAGGTGTTAGCTCACCTGTTTTAGAGGCAGATTCAAGACATCGCACACTGGTAGTACCAACGGCAATAACTCTTCCCCCTCGCGCTCTGGTTTGCTGTACCTGTTGGACAAGCTCGGCTGTCACTTCAAACCATTCGCTATGCATTTTATGTTCGCTGATATCATCAACTCGAACCGGTTGAAATGTGCCGGCTCCAACATGCAAGGTCGCAAAACCTGTCTCAATACCTTGGCTTTTTAGTTGTTCAATCAGTTCTTCACTAAAATGAAGTCCAGCAGTTGGAGCTGCTACTGCGCCTTTATGCTTACTATAAACGGTTTGATAACGTTCATGGTCTGAGGCTTCATCGGGTCTGTCAATATAAGGTGGTAGGGGAATATGGCCAATTGAATCGAGGATATTTAACAGACCTTGACCAGCAACAGTTTTTACTATGAAAAGGTTTTCCTTACGTCCAATGACAGTCAACACAGTACCATCTTCAAGTATGATCTTTGATTCAGGTTTTGGAGACTTGCTTGCTCTTATGTGAGCCAAAGCTTCAGTATCAGAAATTAGCCTTTCGATTAAAACTTCAATCTTACCACCCGTTTCTTTACGAGCATTTAATCTTGCTGGAATAACTCGGGTGTTATTAAAGACTAGCAAATCACCCGGCTTTATCAACTCTTTGATATCATTAAAAGAGCCATGACTTATCTCTCCATTATTACCATCAAGAGATAATAGACGACTTGCTGTACGCTCCTCTAAGGGATAACGAGCAATCAAGTGTTGAGGTAAATTAAATGTAAAATCAGTTAGCTGCATTAAATGATACTTTTATTAAATTATTCTACTAAATTAAGAGTAAATTAAGAGTAAATTAAAAATAAATTACTAGGCGGCGGTTTAACCTCTTAGTTACAATAGAGTTAAATCAAGTGAAAGTGCCGCTCTCTATGAGGTTGCGGACTATACCGATG
>JBLHLI010000144.1:0-6354 GCA_047618765.1 Enterobacterales bacterium
GGACGTTTGCTACAGGGGCCTGAAGAGAAGTTGGGGTTAGCCGGCTTTAAGGCAGGCTTAGACTGTTGATTACTTAGTGATTCCATGTTGTACCCTGAGCCTACCTTTTTTGTTTGTTAGTACTATTGTTTGTTAGTACTATTTTTTATCAGAACTCTGTCATTTTTCAGTGTTTACTGAGTAATTATTCAGTAGATAATTAGAAGTTATTGAGTAGTTATTGTGTAGTTATAGTCTAGTTATTGAGTAGTCATTTAGTTTTTCTTTAAAGAGCCAATCAGTTCTTTGAGAGATAGATTGTTTTCAACGAGATAGCTTTCTAAGCCAGCTAACAGTTCTCCACTGACTCCAGGATTTATAAAGTTAGCAGTACCAACTTGAACAGCTGTTGCACCTGCAATTAAAAATTCTAGAACATCTTCAACGGTACTAATACCACCAATGCCAATCACTGGAATTTTCACGGCCTGAGCGACTTGATACACCATATGTAGCGCAATAGGTTTAATGGCTGGTCCTGATAATCCACCGATGGTATTGGCTAGTTTCGGCTTACGCGTTTTTACATCGATTGCCATGCCAATAAGGGTGTTGATCAAACAAATAGAATCAGCTCCTGCCTCTTCTACTGCTAAGGCCATAGCAACTATATTCGTTACATTGGGTGATAACTTAACGATAACCGGCTTTGAAGTGTTGTCCTTTACAGCTCTGGTGACTCTTGCAGCCATTTCAGGCACGGTGCCAAAAGCTACTCCACCTTTTTTAACATTGGGGCAAGAGATATTAACCTCTATGGCTTGAATGTCATCATAGGGGTCGAGGCGCTTGGCAATTTCTGCATAATCTTCAACTGAATCACCTAGAACGTTAACCACAACCGTTGTATTTAAATCTCTAAGCATCGGAATTTTTTTCTCGATAAATTTCTCAACGCCGACATTTTGAAGACCGATAGCATTGAGCATTCCACCTTCAGTTTCAACAATACGCTGCGGTGCATTACCGGGTCGAGGTTCTATGGATATGCCTTTAACAACGATGCCACCTAAAGTAGTTAAGTCAACAAAGGGCGCAAATTCTTCACCGTAGCCGAATGTTCCTGAAGCGGTCATGATCGGATTTCTTATCACTAAGTTACCGATATCTACAGATAGATCTAATCCCTTGTCTGATCGAGTGTCTAATCCCATATTTCTTCTGCCTTAAATACTGGACCGTCTTTACAGACATGGACATATTTTTCTACACCTTCATGATTCCCAGCTCTTGGGTATGAACAGCCTAAACAAGCTCCCATTCCGCAAGCCATTGGTGCTTCCATTGATATCTGGCAGGGCCATTTTTTATCTTTTGCGATAGCAGCCACGCCTTTCATCATGGCTGTTGGGCCGACGGTATAAACGGCCATATCAACATCATTCATTTGTTCTAGTAAACCAGTCACATAGCCGTGATATCCTTCAGTGCCATCATCGGTTGAAACTAGTACTTCGCCAAAAGCTTCAAATTTTTCCATCACCAAAATATTTCTACTGCTTTGTCCACCTTGAAGGGTGGTAATTTTGGCCTCGGGATCATGCTCTTTAATCAGCTCGGCAAGATGCAACAAAGGCGCCATGCCTATTCCGCCACCTACTAAGCAATGATGTTTAGTTTTTGCCACACTAAAACTTTTACCCAGAGGACCGAGTAGTGAAACTTTATCACCAACTCTAAAGTTCTCCATCATTTCAGTACCAGTACCGACCACTTTATAAAGCAGCGATATGGCATCACCAATGACAGTGTGTACAGAAAATGGACGACGCAGTAAAGAGTTACTACCACGCTGACAGGCCAGCATCACAAATTGACCAGGCGTTGTAGTTGCAGCAATTTTTGGTGATTTTAAGATTATTTCAAGAGTGTCATAGTTAACGTTTTCATTGAACTCTACAATTCCATCTTCAATAAACTGAGAAACTGTGGGTTGTGTTTTTGGCATATTTTTACTCGTATTTATTTATTAATTAATTAAGCTTTTTATTAATCAAGCATTTTTTCAATAGCTGGTTCACGCATGTTATAGCTAGAACTCATGGTTGCCCCATACGCACCGGTATTACCTATGGCGACAATATCGCCTTCAAAACATTCTGGCAGAAGATAATCTGCGGCAAACCTGTCACCCGTTTCACAAATTGGCCCGACTACTTGATAGTGGATAGTAGCACTATCATTCACACGACTTAAATTACTCACTGGATGCCAAGCACCATAAAGAGCAGGTCTGATTAAAGAATTCATGCCCGTTGAAAGTCCAACGTAGCGTATATAACCCTTACCTTTTAACTGATTGACTCTTGCTAGTAACACGCCTGAAGCTGCTACCAAATATCGGCCTGGCTCTAACCAGAGTTCGAAGGCTGGATAGGATTCTTTAAAACTGCGTAGGCTACGATTAACTTCTTCTAAGTCTAGGGCCTGATCACCGGGTTTTTCTGGAATGCCCAGACCACCACCTAAATCGAGAACTCTAACAGTTGGGAAGTAGCTTGCAACTTGAGACAGAATTCTTGCAACTTCGGTCCAGTTTTCACTGACTCTAATACCGCTTCCAGAATGGGCATGTAAGCCAACGATGCTTGCTGAAGCTTCTCTAACTAAGCGATCTAATTCAGCCACTTCAAACAAAGGTACACCAAACTTTGATTGACTACCTGCTGTTTTAACATGGGCATGATGACCACGGCCATGACCGGTATCGATGCGTACAAAAATCTCTTGGTCTTTAAATATCTCAGGCCAGTGTTGCAGAGGATATAAATTATCTAGGGTGACATTGACGCCCTGCTCTAAACCAAATTGATATTCTTCTTTCGCTGCAAAATTAGGGGTAAAGATAATGCGTTTTCTGTTGAGTGTCGGAAATAACTCCAACACATGTAATACTTCTCCAGGTGAAACACATTCAAATCCAAAACCGGCTTCAACGATGAGTGACAACACGGCTGGAAAGTTATTGGCTTTCAGTGCAAAAAAGACATTGCTTACTGCACTCATTGATTTTAGGTCAGCTATTGATTGTTCAATAATTTCACCGTTATAGACATACAGTGAATCTTCTCCAATCATCTTATTGATTAGCTGCTCAGATTTTTCTTCCCACCAACTTGGTACTGGCTTTACATCAATGGCATCATTGGAAATAAGATCCTGCCAACTGGGTCCAAAGGGAGCCGTCTCACCCAACTCTTCTACAAGAAGTTCATGCATTCTTGACATTAAACGCGCTGATTGTTCTTGATCAACGACAAAGGTTAGGTTCAAGTCACTGGATGATAGTGATATGAGATGAATGCGATGCTCACCGAATGATTCTAAGACAGGTCCTAGACGCGGAATAACTCGGCGGATGTGGCGTCCAACAATACTGATTGAAGCGACAGGCTCAATCACTTTAACTCTGGCAATGAGAGACAACTCATCTAAACATTGCTGCATCAACTCTCGGTCTAGCTCATTGGATTTAGTATCGAGAGAAACGGTTACATTAGATTCAGATGTCGATACTAAATCAATGGATATACCAATTCTGCCAAAAATGCCAAAGACTTCACCTAAAAAGCCACTGCGTTGCCACATGCCAGATGTCTCAATCGTCAGGGCAACTAAGTCTTCACGCATCGATATTGCTTTCACTCTTGCTGTGTCAGTACGACCTGCGTCAATTCGGGTGCCTTCAACATCAGGTTGCAGAACACTACAGATCTGAATGGCAATACCCGCCTCTCGAACTGGCTTTATTGCCCGAGGGTGTAAAACTTTTGCGCCGGTACTGGCAATTTCTTGAGCTTCATCATAATCTAGTTCGGTGAGCAGTCTTGCTGCTGGTACTTTGTGAGGATTAGCACTAAATATTCCTGGAACATCTGTCCATATTTCTAACTCTTCTGCTTCAAGTATTGATGCAATGCAAGCTGCGGAGGTATCTGAGCCACCTCGACCGAGAAGAATGGTTTCACCTTGTTTATTTGAAGCGATAAATCCTTGAGTAATATAAACCTGCTGCTTACCTGCTGAGTCATGTTTTGTTAAGCTAGCTTGAATGTTTTTATCTGCTTGATAATGACAGATAGCAGAAAGGAATTGTTTTCTATCGCCTTCTGTAGCTTGTTCATCAAGCTTTAATATTTCTCTCGCATCGAGCCAGTGAGTGTTAACACCAAGTTGGCTTAATATCTGACAGGCTAAGGCTGTAGAGAGAAGTTCACCTGTGCCACAAATAATAGCGTGATCGGCGGGAGTTGCCTCACCGACAGTTGCAATATTTGTGCAGGTATTAACTAAATGTTGCCAGTGTTTGGTATAAATATCACCGATTTCAATCGACAGCTTTTCAGCAAATGCCAGATGCATTGTCTCTAATTGTTTAAGGCTAGATTGATGAGTGTTTTTTGTTGATTGCTCCACCAATACTTCTAGCAAGTTTGAAGCATCGGCTAGGGCAGAAAGAACGATAACCGTGCACTTATCTTCAGCTAGTTTTTGTTTGGCTAGTTTTGCTATTAATGGCCAACTATTAATATTTGCAACACTGGATCCACCAAACTTGAGTACACTAAACGACATTTTCTTTCCTTTAAAACTAACTTTGCATAACTAGAGATTAGCTAGAGACTAACAGTCTATTTCGATAAGCGAAGTTTACCGTTAGTTGTTGCAGGAAACCAGACTGATTGATTAAATATTCAACATATATTTGCAGTTAAATTTTTAGTTAAGTTTTCAGTTAAATTATTAGCATTTCAAATAGCTTCGAAAGTAGTGATTATATTGCTACAGTTTTAAGACTTTTTTAATGAAGGGTACTGTTAAACTGCGCTTTTGAGCAAGGCTTTGGTGGTCAAGTTGCTCTAAAATAGCAAACAACTGATGGGTATCTCGAGGGAGACGATTAAGAAGATATTGACCGGCTTCAAGGGATAAATTCAGACCTCTGTCAGCTGCTCTGAGTTGTAAACCTTGAACTTTATCGGCGTCAGAAAGTTCTTCTAATTGATAAACAAGGTCCCAACCTAATCTTGATTTCAAATCCGGTAGCACAGATTCAAAGGAAGCAGGAGCTTTGGTTGATGTCATTAAAAGACTACCATTCGCTTCTTTGATGCGATTATAGAAATGAAAGAGTGCCTCATCCCACTGCACATCCCCTGCTACTTTTTTGCCCAGTACAATATCGATATCATCAAGGATCACTAGAGAAAAGTGTTCAAGTTGGCTGAGTACTTCAGGCTCAATCCCTTGCTCAGAGAGGGCAAGATAGGCAACTTTAGCATTTTTATCTTCAGCCTTATGAGGCTCTTCAATTTTAAGACTCTCTTCAATTTTGAGATAAAGCGCCTGACAAAGATGTGATCTTCCAGAGCCTGGAACACCCCAGACAAAAACAGCTTGAGGCTCCGGATTATTAACCATCGATTTTAACGTTTTTATCAGCTCAGCATTACTTGAAACTAAAAAGTTGTCAAAGCTTAGTGTTTCTCGAAACTGATAATTTAAAGGTAATTGTATTTTCACGTTTTCTATATTCTTAATCTGTTTACTTTCACTACCTACTTAGGTTGTTTACCTAAGTAAATGTTGTAACGACTTAATCGATTTTGGTGTTATAAGAGCTTGATTTCTTAGCTGCAACTTGAGATTCCTCAGTTTCTGAATCTTCAGTTTGCTCAGTCTTTAATCGAGTTGCTTCACTTATAATTTCAGCTTCACCTGCAGTTTCTTTTGCAGTCTCTTTTGCAGTCTCACTTACAGTTTCTTTTGGAACTTCATTTTTACCTAAACTTTGTTGAATATTCGAACTACCTTCAACCGATGCTCCATCAGTGGAATAAGCAGCACTTAATTTATATTGCTGGGTCATATAACGAAGCAGAACCATGATAACGGCAGCCACAGGAAGAGCGACTAAAATACCTACAAAACCAAATAACTGCCCTCCCGCCATAATGGCAAAGATAACGGCCACTGGATGTAAGCCAATTTTATCGCCCACAAGCAAGGGTGTAAGTAACATTGATTCAAGCATTTGGCCAACACCAAAGACAATCACCACGTAAAGTAATACGGAAAAATCACCAAATTGAACCACTGCTGCGATGATTGCAGCTGCGATGCCTACAATAAAACCTAAGTAAGGAACGATACTCGCGAGTCCGGCAATCATGCCTATGATTAAAGCGACATTTAAACCGATCATCCATAGGCCAACCGAGTAAATGATGCCTAGAGCTAACATCACCAGCAATTGGCCGCGTAGAAATGCACCTAACACATCGTCCATCTCAGAGGCGAGTTGAGTAACCATTG
>JBLHLI010000145.1:0-6348 GCA_047618765.1 Enterobacterales bacterium
CCGATCACCTTGAGTATCTTGACGAGGATGGTGTTAAATCCATGGCAGACAATGGTACCGTAGCAGTGCTGCTACCTGGCGCCTTTTATTATCTACGAGAAACCAAACTTCCTCCCATAGATTTATTACGAAAATATGCTGTGCCCATAGCTGTGGCAACAGATAATAACCCCGGTAGTTCACCCTGTAATAGCTTGTTATTAATGTTAAATATGGCCTGTACTCAATTTAAAATGACAACCGATGAAGTATTGATGGGAGTCACAAAAAATGCAGCCAAAGCCCTCGGATTACAAAGTACAATTGGACAATTAAAAGTTGGTATGCAGGCTGATTTCGTGCATTGGGATATTGAACAGCCAGAGGATTTAGCCTATTACTTTGGCAGCAATCCCTGCTCTATGATTGTTAAAAAAGGTAATATTGTAGATTGTTAGTGGACTGCATAAAGTAATTCATCTGAAATTTTAATAGATAACCTTCTGCTAAAACTCTAGAAAGTTATTTATTTAGTTATCTATTTAGTTATCTATTTAGTTATCTATTTAATTATTTTTCCAATCAAGTAAGCATTGTATCAATTTTTGCAATTGAATTTTCACTGTTTCAGATTTAACAACATCCCATTCTAATGTTGTTTCATCAAGATAGGTTGCTTGAGAGAGTTCTAATTGAATTGCATGGATATCATTGTCTGGGTCACCATTTTCTCGAGTAATATACCCCCCTTTAAATCGTCCATTTATTACGCTAGACCAAGGTTGAAATGATAACTTTTCAATACACTCTATCATTGAAACTGAGCAGCTTTTTCCATCAGCATTGCCAAAATTAAAATCAGGCAAACTACCCTTAAAAAATCGAGGTACTTTGGAAGCAATGGAATGGGCATCAAACAAAATTGCATATCCATGCTGCCGAACAATGTTATCAAGCGTTTGTTTAATGCTTTGATGATAGGGTGACCAAACTGTATCAATTCTCTTAGTAATCTCAGCTTGTTGTGGGTTCTTGCCTTCTAAATACAAGGCTTGCTTGCAAAAATCGGTGGTTGGGCATAGTTCAGTATTATCAGCTCCTGGATATAAATCTTTTCCTGTAGGATCACGATTTAAGTCAATATAATATCTTGAATACTTGGGTTTAATGATATGCACACCCATTGATGGAGCGAAGTCATAGAGTCTATCTATAAACCAATCGGTATCTTTTGAGAGCTGTGCATCTTCAGTCATATTATGAGCTGTGGAAGCCGGTATCAACGACGAATTATGGGGCATACTTATGAGAAGTGGTGTAGTTCCTCTGTTGTACTCAAAACTATTGTACTCAAAACTGTCATTCATTGCTGAAGAAATCCCTTTGCTATTTGAAAAACGATTGAAAAAACGATTGAATGTATAAAATAAAAACTAACCCTAAATCTAGTTCTATAATCATACATCTTCCCTAGTATTTAGCCTAGATTATTCCTAATTAGTCTAAATTATCTACTTTTTGACTTGTATATACAAGTTGCTTAATGTAAATTGACCTCATGATAATTGAAGCACGCTATATACAGGTAAAAAAATACATACTCAGAGGTGTCAAAGAACACCGTTGGAATGAAGGAGAACGTGTATCTTCAGAAAATGAACTTGTAAAGGCCTGCTCTGTATCAAGAATGACAGCAAGAAGAGCTGTTAAGGAACTAACTTCTGAAGGTGTGCTCGTTAGTCGTCAAGGGCAAGGTACTTTTGTTGCTAGTGCAAAATCACGCTCTTCGGTTATGACTATTAGAAATATTGCTGATGAAATTAATGAACGTAATCATAAGCACCACTGTGAAGTTGTTAACTTAGAAGCTGTGAACCTAAGTGATAACAATGACAACTTACTTTTAAAACAATTTGGCTCTTACTTTATAAATAGTAAAAATGAACTAATATTTTTCTCAAGAATTATTCATTTTGAGAACGATGAACCGATTCAAATAGAAGAACGATTTGTTAACCCTAGTCTTGCTCCAGAGTATTTGAAACAAGATTTTTTGAAATTTACGCCTAACGAATATTTAATGAAGGTCTGCCCCGTTAGTGAAGCTGAGCATAGAGTTGAAGCAGTCATGCCCTCTCTAGAGCAAAGTCAGTGGCTCAAAATCGGACAACAACAGCCTTGTTTGAAAATATCCAGAACAACCTACTCTGATGAAGATATCGCGAGTTTCGCTTTGTTATTTCATCCGGGTAATCGTTTTCAATTAGGCAATCATATTAAGTTAAAAGAGGATTTTAGTAATGTCTAATAACCACCTGAATGATCCCCGAATTGATAATAGCCGTGTAATTAGAGCTGCTCATGGTACTAAGTTACAAGCTCGCTCTTGGATGACTGAAGCACCTCTAAGAATGTTAATGAATAACCTTGACCCTGAGGTGGCTGAAATACCTGGAGAGCTAGTTGTTTACGGTGGTATTGGGCGCGCAGCTAGAAACTGGGCTTGTTATGATAAAATTGTTGAAACCTTAAAAACTCTTGGCGATGATGAAACGCTTCTGGTTCAATCTGGCAAACCAGTAGGTGTATTTAGAACTCACGAAGATGCACCAAGAGTCATTATTGCAAATTCAAATTTAGTTCCACATTGGGCAACCTGGGAACATTTTAATGAACTCGATAAGTTAGGTTTAATGATGTATGGCCAAATGACTGCGGGTTCTTGGATCTATATTGGTAGTCAGGGTATCGTTCAAGGAACTTATGAAACCTTTATTTCTATTGCTCGGACTCATTTCAATGGTGATTTAACAGGAAAATGGGTACTTACTGCTGGACTAGGTGGAATGGGCGGAGCTCAACCCCTAGCGGCAACCATGGCAGGGGCATCGATGCTTGCTATTGAATGTGACCCAGTCAGAATTCAAAAACGTCTTGAAACACGTTATCTCGATTACAAAACAGATTCATTAGAAGAAGCCTTGAAAATGATGACTCAGGCAGCAGTAGATGGTAAAGCCATTTCTGTAGGATTACTCGGCAATGCAGCGGAAGTTTTCCCCGCCATTTTACGAGGAGATGTGATGCCCGATGTTGTTACAGACCAAACTAGTGCTCATGATCCGCTAAACGGTTACCTTCCTATTGGATGGAGTCTTGACCAAGCAATACAAGAAAGAATTAACAATCCTGAAAAAGTTGTTGAAGCAGCAAAAGAGTCTATGGCTATTCAAGTTTCAGCCATGCTTAAGTTTCATGAAAGGGGCATCCCGACTTTAGACTATGGTAATAACATTCGCCAAATGGCCATGGA
This sequence comes from Enterobacterales bacterium, assembly GCA_047618765.1. GTDB lineage: Bacteria > Pseudomonadota > Gammaproteobacteria > Enterobacterales. Next base: position 3,293 of record JBLHLI010000145.1, read on the forward strand.
AAAAGGCGTAGAAAATGCCTTTGATTTTCCTGGTTTTGTGCCTGCCTATATTCGACCTTTATTTTGTCAAGGCATCGGGCCTTTTCGCTGGGTTGCATTATCTGGAGATCCTGAAGATATTTATAAAACAGATGCTAAGGTTAAAGAACTTATTCCTGATGATAAGCATCTACATAACTGGCTAGATATGGCCCGTGAAAGAATACAATTTCAAGGCTTACCTTCACGCATTTGTTGGGTTGGTCTCGGACAACGTCACCGATTGGGATTAGCTTTCAACGAAATGGTAAGAAATGGCGAATTAAAAGCGCCTATTGTCATCGGTAGAGATCATTTAGATTCAGGCTCAGTTGCATCTCCAAATAGAGAAACTGAAAGCATGAAAGATGGTAGTGATGCTGTGTCTGACTGGCCATTACTCAATGCCATGCTCAATGTTGCTAGTGGTGCAACTTGGGTCAGTTTACACCATGGTGGTGGTGTTGGAATGGGCTTCTCTCAACATTCAGGAGTAGTGATTTGTTGTGATGGTAGTGAAGCTGCAGACAAACGTATAGAACGAGTGTTATTTAATGATCCTGCTACAGGTGTCATGCGACATGCAGATGCAGGTTACGACATAGCAATAGACTCAGCAAAGGAACAAAATCTTAATCTACCAATGATCGATTTTGCATCCAAAAGCCAAGGGGAAAACAACTGATGACCAATTTTCAATTAACACCGGGGACATTAACCCTTGCAGAACTTAGAAAAATATTTTCTGCTACCAAAGAATTTAAACTGTCACTCGATCCTGCCTGTTTTTCTGCTATTGAGGCTTCAACTAAAACAGTTGCGGATATTATAGCTGACAATAAAACCGTTTATGGTATTAACACTGGCTTTGGATTATTAGCCTCCACAAGAATCGAAGATAATGACTTGTCTCTTCTGCAACGTAGTCTGGTGTTATCTCATTCAACAGGTTTAGGACAATTATTGGATGATGATGTTGTTGCTCTAGTGATGTTGCTTAAAATTAACAGTTTATCGAGGGGCTTTTCAGGTATCAGACTTGAAGTTATCCAACTTCTTATCGAGTTATTTAATCGAGGAATATATCCTTGTATCCCTGCAAAAGGCTCAGTGGGCGCAAGTGGTGACTTAGCTCCTCTTGCTCATATGAGTTGTGCATTGATCGGAGAATCGGAGGTACGCTTTAACGGTGAAATACTCCCTGCTGCTCAGGTACTCGCTGAGCAAGGCCTTAAACCCGTCTTACTTGGACCCAAAGAAGGTTTAGCCTTGTTAAATGGTACCAATGTATCTACAGCTCTTGCTCTAAAAGGCTTGTTTTGGGCGGAAAATAACTTCTACGCTGCCTTAGTTGCTGGCGCCATGAGTGTAGATGCTGCCATGGGTAGTAGTGCTCCTTTTGATGAACGTATTCATCTTGCGAGAGGTCACCAAGGACAAATCGATGTTGCAAGAGTCTATAGAGAATTGCTAGAGGGCTCAGTTATTAAACAATCACATGCTAGTTGTGATCGCGTCCAAGATCCCTATTCACTGAGGTGCCAACCACAGGTTATGGGAGCTTGTCTTGACCAAATGCGCTACACAGCGTCGGTGATGTTGACAGAGGCCAATGCTGTTTCTGATAATCCATTAGTCTTCAGTGAGTCTGGTGATATTTTATCAGGTGGCAATTTTCATGCTGAACCTATCGCCTTAAGCTCAGACACTCTGGCAACAAGTATGTGTGAAGTTGGTTCAATCTCTGAGAGAAGAGTTGCCCTACTTCTTGATCAAAATCTGAGTAATCTGCCCGCCTTCCTGGTTGAAAATAGTGGTGTGAATTCAGGTTTCATGATTGCACAAGTCACAGCTGCTGCTCTAGCTAGTGAAAATAAATCCTTAGCTCATCCTGCTAGTGTTGATAGTATTCCTACTTCAGCTAATCAGGAAGACCATGTCAGCATGGCTACTTTTGCAGCAAGGCGCTTAAGTGATATTGCAGAAAATGTTACAGGTATCCTCGCTGTGGAATGTCTATCTGCAGCCCAAGGAATCGACCTGAGAAAACCACTACAAACTTCTCCTCTGCTAAAAGAAGCCTTAGGCGTTATTCGCAATAAGGTTTCATTTTATGAAGCAGATAGATATTTTGCTGATGATCTAAAGAAAATGTCACAAATCATACGAAGTGGTGAACTCACAAAGCTCGTGTCACTTAAGCTAAATTAAAATAAAGAATATAAACAATAAATAATTCTTATTTTTAAGAATAAATTGTTATTAAAAATATTGGGGTTAATGCCAAAGTGCATTAAAAAACAATTTAACTTGATTCAATACTTTAAAAGAGAGACCTAGGTTATTGAATTAATGTAACTTGTTTAATATTGCATTGTAATATTGGCTGAAGTTGCAATTTATTGAAACTAATCTAGGATAAAGATATGAAAGATTTGTAGGAAGGCAAAATTTATTCTAGCAAATGTTTTCTTTCTAGGTTTATTAGTAGAGTTATTGACTAGCAAACCCAGCAAAAGCGTAAATTCCATGTTTTTGCAGCGCAAAGTTCTACCCTGAGTTGTTTTTATTATGTTATTTACTTCACGGCCAACTTCCCCTAGTTGGCCGCTTTTTTAAGCAACATTAAGTGTTTCATCTTTATCTACTACCTGATTAGTGAACCAAGATTTTGGGTAGGCATCGACTTGAATAGCATCCCACCTCGCTGCATCAGCATCTTTTAATAAAACCGCTTCTTCTTTAGTTAGCACTTCGCTTTTAACGGCAGAGGCTAATAATTTTTCGTAGTCAGACTCTTGAACAAGTTGTTGCTTCTTAACAGCCTTAGATAATTTTTTAGCTGCGTCGGCTGCAAGCAATACTTTGATGAAAGCATTTTCGATTCTACCTGTAACATCATCTGCAGTTTTTCCAATATAGCAACTCCTAGTCAAACGTTCTCTTACATTACTATCACACAGCATTGGTTTAACAACCTGATGATCAAGTTTGTCTGATGCTTTACTGTATGTTTTACCCCATGGGAAGACAATAAC
>JBLHLI010000146.1:0-6335 GCA_047618765.1 Enterobacterales bacterium
GGCAAAATCATAAACTCTTGTACATCCACACTGTTATCAGCATGAGCACCGCCATTAATGATATTCATCATTGGTACAGGTAAACAATAAGGACCATTAGGATTAATTTGTTTAAACAGAGGTCTCTTATTAGCAGCAGCTTCTGCCTTGGCGAAGGCTATAGATACTGCAAGGATAGCATTAGCACCTAAAAGTTCTTTATTCTCAGTACCATCTAAATCAATCATAATTTGATCAAGAGAGTTTTGTTCTACTTCCTTACCGACTAAAGCATTTGCTATGGGACCATTGATATTAGCAACGGCATTTAGCACACCTTTACCAAGATAACGGCTCTTGTCACCGTCACGAAGTTCAACAGCTTCACGCTTTCCAGTAGAAGCTCCTGATGGCGATATACCAATTGCAGAAAACCCTGAATTTAGAAAAACCTCAGCTTCAACCGTAGGATTTCCTCTTGAATCAAGCACTTCACGTCCAATAATACTGCTTATAACCGTCATACAAATTCCTTAATAAACTCTATCGATAAATTATTACATTTAATTGCCGACATTTCTGTGGCACTAACCTTTAATTAACTAGCTTGCTTATGTGTAATTGCAGCTTCAATAAATCCTGTAAATAATGGATGTCCATCTCGAGGAGTCGAAGTAAATTCCGGATGGAATTGACAAGCAACAAACCAAGGATGATCTTTTAATTCAATCATTTCAACGAGATCAGCATCCACTGAACGGCCTGATATTGTTAATCCAGCTTCTTCTAAGGCTGGTAAAAAGCTATTATTGACTTCATAACGATGACGATGCCTTTCTACGATTTCAGTTTGTCCATAAAGCTTAGCCGCTAGACTGCCCTCTACTAGTCGGCAAGTCTGAGCGCCAAGTCTCATGGTCCCACCTAAGTCTGAATCTCGGTCGCGAGTTTCAATAACACCATCTTCGTTTAACCATTCAGTGATAAGAGCTACCACTGGATGAGTAGTGTTCATAGTCATTTCTGTACTATGAGCATCTGCCATAGAGGCTTTATTACGAGCAAATTCAATCATGGCCACTTGCATACCCAGGCAAATTCCTAAGTAAGGTATTTTATTTACCCTAGCATATTCTACCGCTAGTATTTTGCCCTCAACCCCACGCTCACCAAAACCACCAGGCACTAGAATAGCATCTACTTCAGACAATATATCAGTACCCTTCTTTTCAATGTCTTCAGCATCAATATATTGAATTTTTACAACACGTCTATTTTTGAGACCTGCATGGTGTAGGGCTTCATTAAGTGATTTATAAGCTTCGGTTAAATCAACATACTTGCCAACCATTGCAATGCTTATTTCGCCTTTAGGATTAGCTTGAGCGTATAGAACTTGTTCCCACTCAGTCAGATCAACCGATGAACATTCCAATCCAAATCTCTCAACCACAAGATCGTCAAGACCCTGTGAATTTAGAATTGCAGGTATTTTATAAATACTATCAACATCTTGCAGTGATATTACTGCTTTTTCTGCCACATTAGTGAAAAGCGCAATTTTCATTCGCTCTGCATTGGGTAATGCTCTATCTGAGCGACAGATTAAAACATCTGGCTGAATACCAATAGAACGTAATTCTTTAACAGAGTGTTGAGTTGGCTTAGTTTTCAACTCACCAGCAGTTTGGATCCAAGGAAGCAGTGTTAAATGTATAAACATTGTATTTTCACGGCCTAATTCAAAACCCATTTGTCGAATAGCTTCCATAAAAGGCAGGGACTCAATATCACCTGCTGTTCCACCAATTTCGACTAGGGCGACATCAGAACCTGCTGCCCCTCGAACTACTTTTGATTTAATCTCATCAGTGATATGGGGAATAACTTGAACAGTTCCACCTAAATAGTCGCCTCGACGTTCATTACGAATGACATCAGCATAGACTCGCCCACTGGTAAAGTTATTGCTCTGGCGCATTCTGGTACGAACAAACCGTTCGTAATGGCCTAGATCTAAATCCGTTTCAGCGCCATCTTCAGTAACAAACACTTCACCATGCTGAAAAGGACTCATTGTCCCGGGATCAACATTAATATAAGGATCCAGTTTAAGCAGAGTAACTTTTAATCCTCTCGCTTCAAGTAGAGCAGCTAAAGATGCAGCAGCAATACCTTTTCCTAGAGAAGATACAACACCACCTGTAACAAAAATATAACGCGTCATAATGAATCCTGTTGCTAATGTGACCGATTAAGATCAATGCAAAATGCCAATACAAAAACGTTAACCAAAGAGGCTGTGATTTTGTAAAAATATTTTCGATATGTGCTTGAGCAGGAACGGCCCCGAATGGGGTAGCATTCTATCAAATAAACTACTCTAAGAGCAATTGGAATAACTGCTTTTTTATTAATAAACCCAATAATAATTACTGGGTATCGAGCTTTTCCAGGCCTTTAATAAGGTCATCCAGCTGCTTAACTTGAGTAAGAAATGGCTCAAGCATATCTAATCTTAAAGCACAGGGGCCATCACAAAGCGCATTATCAGGGTCAGGGTGAGCTTCTAAGAACAGCCCAGCTATGCGTTGTGAGATACCAGCTAGAGCAAGTTCTGTCACTTGAGCACGCCGTCCTCCCGCTGAATCACTACGTCCACCAGGTGTTTGAAGTGAATGAGTAACGTCGAAAACAACCGGATAACCAGATTCTTTCATAATTCCAAAGCCAAGCATATCAACCACAAGGTTGTTATAACCAAAGCTACTGCCTCTTTCGCATAACAGCAGCTGCTCATTACCAGAGTCAGTGAACTTCTTAAGAATATGCTCCATTTCTCTTGGATGTAAAAATTGTGCTTTCTTAATATTTATAACGGCGCCGGTTTTTGCCATAGCCGTTACTAAATCTGTTTGACGGCATAAAAAAGCTGGTAACTGAATAATGTCAGCTACTTCAGCAACCTGTTGAGCTTGAGAAGGCTCATGGACATCAGTAATCACAGGCACATTATAAGTCTCTTTAATTTCAGCCAAAATCTTTAAGCCTTGTTCAATACCTGGACCTCTATAAGAACTGACTGAAGAGCGATTTGCCTTATCAAAAGAAGCTTTGAATACGAACGGAATATTCAGTTTAGAGGTCACTTCTACATATTTTGCTGCAATTTCAAGGGCAAGATCTCTTGATTCCAAGACGTTCATTCCCCCTAGTAACACCAAAGGTAAATTATTACTAACAGGGATGCCGGCTACATTAATGGTTTTTTGTATCATAAAAATAATCTCAACTTATGTTTAATAATTTATGTTTAGTAATTTATGTTTAAGAACTAGATTTAGTAATAATATTTAATAATAGAGCTTAATTGTAAAATCTAATAGCTCAATTCTACAATTATTCTGCTGATTTCACGTCCTGCCAACTTTTTTCGAGTTCATCATCTGTGCAATCGCTGATGTTTTTATTGATTTGACTAAAATGCTTTTCGACAGAACGATATCGTCGTTCAAATTTTCCTGAAGCCTGTCGTAAGCAGGTTTCAGCATCTAAATTTAAATGCCTTGCTAGGTTAACCACTGTAAATAATAAATCACCCATTTCATCTTGAATTTCATCGGCTTCATTATTACTTAAAGCCTGTTTTAGCTCGAGAATTTCCTCATCAAGCTTTGCAAAAACGGGGGCTGTCTGTTTCCAGTCAAAACCTTCATTCGAAGCTCGATGCTGAAGTTTTTGGGCACGGGTTAAAGCTGGTAATGCTAGCGGTATGTCATCGAGGGCACTATATAGCTTTTTCAATTGCCGCTCTTTTGCTTTAGTTTGATGCCAAGCTTGATCTAACTCATCTTCAGTATAGTTGGCATCTGAGAAAACATGGGGATGCCTTAATTCAAGTTTATCACAAAGTCGATGTATCACCTTCTGTAGATCAAATAGATTTTGTTCCTCAGCAATCCTAGAATAAAAAACTACTTGAAACAATAAATCACCAAGCTCTTCAGGTAAACTTGATTGATCAGGACCTTCTATAGCATCGGCAACCTCATAAGCTTCTTCAAGAGTAAAGGCTATTAGACTATGCCAAGTTTGTTGCATATCCCAAGGACAGCCATTGACGGGGTCCCTAAGCTTGGCCATCACTTCAATAACACGTTGCAGCGCATCAGATTGTTGTTTATTACTCATATCTAAAGCCTCTTCACTTCTGATACATTTGGTAATCGATTAAGGGCATCTAAAATCTCCCCTAAAATTTCTGTACTGGGTACTTCAATCTGCAGCGAAATATCAAATCTCATCTCTGTGATTCGTGTTGAATTAGTGTTCAAGGCAATAACCCCAACATCATTGTTTGCAAGTACAGTGGTAATGTCACGTAATAGTCCTTGACGATCATAGGCACGAATAGCGATATCTACAATATAAAATTCAGTCGTCTCACCCCAGTCTACTTCTATGAGACGTTCAAAGTTGTCTTCTTGAGCTCTTAGAATATGGTTACAATCTTCACGATGTATGACAACACCTCTGGTGCGTGAAATAAAGCCGACAATCTTATCTCCTGGAACTGGTTTACAGCAGCCAGCAATGGTTAATAGTAAATTATCAACACCCTGAACAGTTATACCCTTACCTTTTTTAGTGTTTTTTTCTGGCTTTATTCTCGACTTATGTGGCTTTTGGATCTTCAATAGTTGTGATAATTCCTGATGTGGCGACATTAGCACCCGAGCAGCATTACCCACCTGATGTAATCTTAAATCACCAGCACCAATGCCAGCATAGAGATCATCAATACCTATATAGTTATATTTTTTAGCTAAGCTTAATAGGTCTACATCTTTTAGACCTTGTCGCTGCAACTCTTTATCTAGTATCGGTTTACCAGCAGTGATATTTTTATCTTTATTTTGATGCCTAAAATATTGATGAATTTTCGAACGTGCCCGGGAAGATTTTAAATATCCCATGGCTGGATTCATCCAGTCTCGACTTGGAGTACCATTCTTTGAAGTTAATACATCGACTTGCTCACCTGTACTGAGCTGATAGGTTAGTGGCACAATTCGCCCATTTACCTTCGCTCCGCGACAGTTATGACCAACTTGGGTATGGATCCGATAAGCAAAATCTAGCGGTGTCGATGTTGGAGGTAAATCTATAATTTCGCCACCAGGTGTAAATACATAAACACGATCTTCTATGACTTGTTCACGAAAATCTTTCAACAATTCATCAGAATCGGCGAGTTCTTCTTGCCACTCAAGTAGTTCACGTAACCAGGCAATTTTCTTTTCATAGCCTGCGGCGCCAACTTTACTGCCTTCTTTATATCGCCAATGGGCAGCAACACCATGTTCAGATTCTTGATGCATTTGATGGGTTCTGATTTGAACCTCAAGCGCTTTGCCATCAGGACCAATTACAGCAGTATGGATGGATTGATAACCATTTTCTTTAGGCGTTGCCACATAATCGTCAAATTCTTTCGGGATATGAGGCCAGCGACTATGGACAACCCCTAAGGCGGCATAACAGTGTTGAACTTCATCAACGACTATGCGTACAGCTCTTGCATCATAGATTTCTTCAAACCCAACATTCTTACGCTGCATTTTCCGCCAAATACTATAAATATGTTTCGCTCGGCCTTCAATCTCAGCATCAATACCGAGCTTTTTCAATTCAACAAGTAATAATTCAATAATGTCTTTTATGTATATATCACGATCGATACGTTTTTCAGCTAATGATTTAGCAATCATTTTATATTGCTTAGGTTCAAGATATCTAAATGAAAAATCTTCCAATTCCCATTTTAACTGACCAATGCCGAGTCGATTCGCAAGAGGCGCATAGATATCTTTGGTTTCATTAGCTAGGCTAATTCGAGTTTCTTCATCAAGGTGACGCGCCGAATGCAATAAGCTTACTTGTTCAGCTAATTTGATTAAAATCACTCTTGAGTCATCAACCATCGCAAGTAACATATGGCGGAGGGGGTCCATAGCCACTTTGCCACTAACTTTAGCTGAAGTTTGTAAACTTCGCACAGCAGCCATTTTGTTGACGCCGGTTAGTAATTTACCAATTCTCGGACCTAAGGTATCTTTAACGACTTTTAAGCTAAGAAATTCATCCCGAACTAAACTATAGATACTTGCTGCCGCTAAGGTTTCAGAATCTAATTTTAGTCCCGCAAGAATTCCTGCCATATCAAGACCTTGCCTAATATTAGAAGTCTTTAATTCTTGGCGTTCAGTAACCACATCTCTGGCTAAACTTAGGGCGTCCAAAATAGGCGTCATTTCATCATCACGCTCTATTTGGATCTGCTCTAACCAATCTGC
>JBLHLI010000147.1:0-6330 GCA_047618765.1 Enterobacterales bacterium
TAGCGACCGTACTCGTTGATACCGGAAGCCGGATGGACCAAGTGATATACGAGGAGTTCAAGGGCACGGGTAATATGGAAATCGTTTTATCACGTGAGGCTGCAGAACAGCGGATTTTCCCCGCCCTAGATATTGCTAAAAGTAGCACCCGTCGTGAGGAGCTTCTTCTAAATCCGAAGGATATCGAAAGGGTAAGAGATTTGCGCAGGGCACTTACCAGTCTTAAACCTGTAGATGGCGCTAGGAAACTAGTTGAGTTACTTGAGGAATACAAAACTAATGCAGAGCTGCTGAACCGTTAGTTGCCTAAAGTTATTGGAGAGACTGGCAAATAAATTCAACGTTTTATGGGGTAAAACTTATGTCTCTATAATCTCCCAAAATCTCCACAGTCGGAGGATCGTGCACAAGATATTGATTTAAAGGGAAAATTTTTTCGATATCGTTACTTAAATAGCAATTAATTTTATGTATATATGAGGCGAGCGTTAGAGTAACTGAACTTCTTTCTCATTGTTCGGTAGCTTATATATGAATAACTTACTTATAGAGCTAAAAGAAAATATCAACGCAAACAGACTGCTCCAGAAAAAGATACTAAAGGTGGTAAATAATAAAGGATTATCTATTGTTACTATTGATATCTTGCTTGCCCCCCAATAAGAAATGGGCCCGAATAAAGCACCTAATAATGTTGCAAAAAAAGCATGATTCAGCAACCAGCTATAACATCTAGAGAAGGTGAGTGAGAACCAAAACCATAATAAAAACAACCATAAAGGTGCGAATAAAAGTGGGTTTTTAGTATCAATAGAAAAACTAATCAACTCAAAATATTCTAATGTCGAATCAAAACTAAATCCCAGAAGTGTTAATAATAATCGTGCGATTTGTTGATTACTAGATATCTGATATGCTCTGTTTTCAAACCAAAAATAAACAATAATTAATGGTATAATTGTCAAGTAAATATAAGACTGATTACCTACTACAGTAAGTGTCCAACCAACTTCAAATAATACGAAACAAATCCAAAAAGGCATGTTATAAGCGCCACTGAGTGAGTGTCATAGGAACGCGTGCTAAAGGCTTAACTTGATGCATTTGAACTACACTGATCACTCTCTCTTTGAAACCACCTTCGCAGTAGCACAAGTAGAATTCCCACATGCGAATAAAAGATTCACTGTAACCCTGTTCTTTTACTTGAGATATTTCATTAAAAAATGTTTCTCGCCACTTGTTTAGAGTTAAAGCATAGTGGACACCAATGTCCTCTAAGTTTAGAACTCGCATATCGCTAGAACTACAGATGCTTTTACTGATAGCATCAACTGAAGGTATGCAGCTGCCAGGGAAGATATAACGTTTAATAAAATCAACATCTTTCTTTGCACTATCAAAACGTTGGTCTGCAATAGTAATAGCTTGCAATAACATTTCACCTTCAGGTTTTAATAGGTCACTACACTTCTTAAAGAAAGTATCATAATATTGATGACCAACAGCCTCGATCATTTCAATTGAAACTAGCTTATCAAATTGACCTTCTAAGTTACGATAATCTTGTTTAAGTAAAGTAATTTGCTCTTGTAAATTTTCTTCTTTAATGCGTTTTTCAGCATACTCATACTGCTCATCAGAAATTGTAGTGGTGGTGACTTTACACCCATAATTTTTAGCTGCATGAATTGCAAAACCACCCCAACCAGTTCCTATTTCAACCACATGATCAGTTGGTTTTAAACGAAGACGCTCACATATTCGTTCAAGCTTATTCAGTGAGGCTTGATACATTGAATCATCAGATTGCAAAAATATGCCCGATGAATACATCATGGATGCATCGAGAAATATCTTAAAAAAATCATTACCCAAATCATAATGTGCAACAATGTTGCTGCGACTACCTTTACGAGTATTTTTATTTAACCAATGAAATCCTTGTTTAATTGGTGTTGTTAATTTAGCTAGACCACCTTCCATTGAATCCATCATCGATTGATTAATAGCGAATAGTTGAATGACAAGGGTTAAATCGTCACTCTGCCAATAATTGTTAATGTAAGCTTCTCCAGCTCCAACACTGCCTCCAAAGACTAGATACCAATAAAACTGCTCATTCATTACTTTGATATGAGCTGTTTGCTGCTGATTAGAGTTACCTATAAAATGATAAACTTCATCACCATCCACAATAGTAAGAGTGCCATACTCTAGATGTTCCAGATGTTTTAACATGACTTTTTTAAATAGACCATTTAAGCGATTGCCAGCAGATCTGGCCTGTCTGGCATCCAATTTTTCTGCAAGTTTTTTTACTGAAATATTTGTACTCATATATCTAACCCTTTTTAATGTTCTGTTATGTGAGGATTACTAAAAAACGGAATGCGCTTTAACCATAGACGTAGTGCCTGCCAATAAATACCAAGGGAAACTTTCCAGCTCATAAAAGGATGTAGAACGAGTGCTCGAGCTAAATTAGTAGAATTTATACTATGTGCCTTTAATACCAGACAAGCATGAAATACTTTTTTTTCATCTTTAAAGTTTTGCATCATCACAGATAATTTTTTACTAGGTGATGAAAATCGCCAATGACATTGCATATCCATAGATAAAAAAGGTGAAACGTGAAATTCTTTATCAAAACTCGACTGAACCAGATTAGTTTTATTATATCGATTATCTAGTACATAACTAAAACGCTGACCCCAGGGTGTATTCTCAATTTCGGCAACAATGAAATTTACCTTTTCGCTTTGCTCATCAAAACAATAATAAAAAGTTACTGGATTAAAGCAATGGCCGAAATATCGTAAATGCGTCAGCATTCTAACGGGCCCTTGAGGACGAACATTATATTTATTTTCTACAGCATCATATACAGCCGATTTAATATCTCTTTGCGTGCCACCAATATAATCTTTACTCAAAAAGCAGGCGATATTCTTTTTATCTTTAGACCAAAACCAGAATCGTTGAAACAATGATGGTAGCTCATCGAGATCAAGGTAGAGCATAAAAAGCTTATAGTTAAATTGATGTGGTTTTGGTGAAAATCGTTTATGTTGGATGCGACCAAAGTAAATTTTGCTATACATTGTTTATCTCACGATTGAAATCAGCCAATGCTGTTAGTGCACTTACAACACCGTCTTCATGAAAACCATATCGCCAGTACGCACCACAGAAAAATGTTCTTTGAGTCGCATTTATTTCACTTTGTCTTTGTTGGGCTTTAACGCCTTCAACGGTAAAGAAGGGATGCATATAGTCGAGACGTTTAATGATTTTTGTTTCATCTATCGCTTCAGTATTATTAAGGGTTACACAAAATGTATGTTGGCTTTTTAATGATTGCAAAATATTCATATTATATGTAAGAGCTACCTGCTTTTTCTGTTCTTTTAGTAGGTGGTAGTTCCAAGCTGCCCAGGCTAACTTACGATTTGGCAATACACTATCGTCAGTATGTAACACAGCTTCATTAAACGTATAAGGAATTGCTGATAAGACCTCTTGTTCCTCTGTGGTGGGCTCATCCAACATGGCTAATGCTTGATCGCTATGGGATGCAATAAAGACATAATCAAACTCCATTACCTCATGTCCCTTACTCTTTATATATACTTTTTCATCTCTCCGTTGGATATGTTCAACAGGGCTCGAAAGCAATATATTTTCACTGTGTGCTGCAGTTAATGGTTTAACATACTCTGCTGAACCTTTCTTTATTACATACCACTGAGGACGATCATCAACAGATAGCATTCCATGATTATTAAAGAATTGTACAAAGAATCGTGCTGGAAATGCTAACATACTATGGTGATCCGTAGACCACACAGCGGCACCCATCGGTAAAATGTAGTGGTGAATGAACTGTTCACTATAATTATTTTCAGCCAGATATTCACCCAGAGACAATTGCTCATCACCTTCATTTAAAAGTGCTACACATTGTTCATTAAATCGCAAAATATCTTTAATCATGCGGTAGAAACTGGGTCGGAATAGATTACGACGCTGAGCAAACAATTGATTCAATGAAGAACCATTATATTCCAACCCTGTCTTCTCACACTGAACACTAAAACTCATTTCACTGTTTTGATAATCTACACCGAGTTCCTCTAATAAGTTTATGAAGTTAGGATAGGTATTTTTATTAAATACAATAAAACCTGTATCGATATTATGACTTTCATCTCCAATATCGATTTGATGTGTATGGGTATGACCACCAACATAGTCTGAAGATTCAAAGACTGTGATATCGTGTTCTTTATTAAGATGATAAGCGGCAACGTTCCCTGCTATACCAGTTCCTACAATAGCAACCTTCATTTTATTGGCACCGTTCCTTTTAATAATTTTGCTGCTAAACCAGCCGGTAACAGAGATATGAGTTTTAAGAGAAGGGTAAATTTTTTCGGAAAATGTATCTCTGTCGATTGACTACGCAACCCATCTATTATGATGTTTGCAGCATCTTCAACACTAATTATTGAGGGCATATTAAAAGTATTTTTATCGGTTAATGGGGTTTGTACAAATCCTGGACAGATCCAGCTTACTGCAATATTTTCTGAGGCTAATTCAATTTTAAGTCCCTGAAAAAGGTTTCGAATCGCAGCTTTACTTGCCGAATAGGCTTGCCCTTGAGGCAAACCTTGCCAAGCCACACTTGAACTCATTGCAACTAGATAAGGAGATTTAGATTCACGTAAAACAGGTAAAACCGCTTCAACACCTCTAACCATGGACATAAAATTACTTTCCATCATTCGTTCAAAAGGCTCACTAGTAAAATCTTTAATATCGATGTATTCAGCTGTCCCAGCATTAAATATGGCGCAATCAATTCCACCTAATTTTTCTTTTGCAGAATCCACAATATATTGATTGACGCTCTTTGATGTAATATCCCCTGCTAAAATTAATGCATTAGAATGTCTAGCGAAAATCGTTTCTAATGTTGATACATTTCTGGCCGTAACTATAACCTTGGCACCAGCAAAGAGTAGTTCCTTTGCTAGAGCCATGCCAATTCCACTGGAAGCTCCTGTCACCCAGACTTTTTTGTCGACAAAAGAATAAGACATTACAATCTGCTCTTTACAAACTTCACTAGACTACCTAACACAGGTATTTTTTCATAAAGCATGATACCGGCATCAAAATAGTCACGGTGTACCAGAATTTCCTGAGCATCGTTACCTTTAATAAAAGTCACACCAGGTACATCAAAGGGCTTGCCTTTATTCAGCTTAGGGTGAGTTAAATTCATCACCCAGCTTATATAGTGATTATTACCATCGCTATTGTATTCACCAAAATCGAAACTAATAGCGTCAACATTTTGGTAGAGCTCCTGAAAATATTTTTTTAAATTATTTAGGCCTTCAATTTGATGGAACGGATCCTGAAAGCTAACATTAGCTGCATAAAGAGATTCAATAATCTCAACATTAGACCCATCAAGTTCCTTATAAAGTTGCTTAAATTTTTGAACAATCATTACAGACCTCGACTAATTTGTTGATGAATACGCAGAGGGATCGGTTTAAGATCCCAAACTAATCCAAACCAACTCATTATTTTTAATAGATAAAAAGTGATGTCAATTTCATACCATCGAAATCCCTGTCTTACTGTTCCACAATAAAAGTGATGATTATTATGCCAGCCTTCTCCAAGTGTAATTAAAGCTAGAAATGCGTTGTTTCGACTATCGTCTTTAGTATCAAAACGTCTTGTTCCGAATAAATGTGCTAGAGAGTTAATAGTATAAGTCGCGTGGTATAAAACTACCGTAGAAATAAAGAATCCCCACACTACTAATTGCCCGCCACTAGTACCAAGTTGTGGCATTTGGCTCTCTAATATATAACCAGTAACAAATAACATCAGTGCGAGCACAAAAGGCGCTAACATATCAAATCGGTCTAACCACATTAATTCTTTGTATCGTGAAAAATCTTTAATCTTTTCATCACGGGTAGTAAAATTTTCATCTGAAAGAAACCACAGCATATGACTCCAGATAAAACCTTTATGCCGTGGAGAGTGAGGGTCTTCTTTTTTATCTGTTTTGGCATGATGATGACGATGATGTGCTGCCCACCATAGTGGACCTCTCTGTGCTGAGGATGCCGCGATAAATGCAAAAATAAATTGAACAGTTCTGCTAGTGCTAAAATTTCTATGGGAAAAATAACGGTGATAGAATCCGGTGATCGCAAACATCCTAATAAAATATAATGATAAGGCTACCCAAAAAGCAAACCAACTAAAACCTACCCAAATAACACTAAGTACAGA
>JBLHLI010000148.1:0-6326 GCA_047618765.1 Enterobacterales bacterium
ATCGAACGTTGTTATTGAGCTCGGTGTTAGCCTCTAGAAATCCTACTTTAGTAAGATAACCAACCTGTTCTCCTGATTGAATATTACGGCCTTCAAAGAGCATTTTGGAATGAGAAAAAATCCATTGCTTATTATTAGCTTCATCAGTAAGCCCATAACTTTTGTCTTTATAGAACAACTCTCCACGTACTGGAGTTAACGATGGCCTTCCATCAATTCCCTCTGAAGTTGCAAGTTTTACTTGTGCCACTAATTGCTCTTTATATTCTGTAGTTTTCTTACTATTCTCAAGTAACATCTTTACTCTTTCATCGTTTTCCATCATCCACAGAATACTTAAGTAACCTTCATTTTGTTCTTTTGTAGCTTGATCAGGATGCAAATCAAGTAACATCAGAGGCAAGTGATAATATAAAGTCTGAGTAAAAACCACAATAAATGCTAAGGCAGGTTGGATCACTAAAGCCGCAATAAATGTATGTCTTTTGTTTTTAAAGGGACGACCAAGATTTTCTTTAAATGATAATCTAGAGAGACCAAAAACAATGCCGGTTATAATCAAATCAGTTGCTAGGGTTAAGAAGGCAGTACTGTGTTTACTATCGATCATTAAAAACACGAGACCCAAAGTCAACAGAGCCCCTTTATTCGAACTCAGTGCAGTATAAGTACCTATTAAATAGCAACTCAATGTTAAAGCTATCATATGTAATAAGAATAGATAATGCCTTAATTCAACCGGCTGAGAACTAAATAAATCCAATGAAACTAAAACCAAGGCAAAGGGCAAAATCACAGCAATAAACATTAAAAGAGCGGCCGCTGCAACTAAAGCTATATGAATAGTTTCAACACTTAGAGGTCTATGTAGTAAATAGGTCCAATTGTTTTTTCTTCGGTGCAAATACATCTGCAATACACCAAACAAAAGTCCACCTAGGATCATCATGATATTTAGAATTGAAGATTGTGCTATATGATTTTGCAATATTGGCTTCTGAGTATAGACTAATCCCCAGACAGCTAAATGAACAATCATCATTACTAGAGCAGGCATTAAGAAGCGTTTAAATTCATTTTTAAAAAGGTCAAACATTAGATTGCACCTTTATTTTTAGTCAAGCTGGTAGTATCTTGATTAGTGATATTCTTTTCAGGCCATTTATTTAGAATCATAAAGGCTATGAAACCAGGAATAGATAAGAATAAATTCATTAGGGTCCACAACAGTCTATTAGAGTGACTCATGAGCATTTTTGACGCTAATAGAAAAGTCATTAAGGCAGAAAGCAACATAGCTGAGATAGCAAAAACCATCACAGAAATATCATATCGTTGCAGCCAAAAGTAGGCGTACTGCTGTGGATATGTATCATAGATTTTAGCTGCAGTCACAATAGTTCCATCAAGAATATTCATAACAATCGGTGAAAACATAAAATTTTGATATTCAATTAATGGTGGCAAATGACCAACAGGAAAATCGAGGCTAGCAACAAAGTCTTGGGAACCGTCATGGTGAATGTAATTTATTGATGCACCAGCTATCTCAAAGCCGTGATAATGATCACTTGCATATAGAATTAAAAAACCATCTACAACTTCTGTTATTTCAAAAGTGAGACCTAATTCGGAGTCTATAGGATGTTTAATAATATGTTCAGCAGTAACTTCGAGATCCAGGGCTTCATAATCTATTTGGTCAATAAAATGTAATGCTTTATTGGTTCTAATAACCATCCTCTCAAACATAGGCATTGGTCGTGCTATATAGTATTCATCTTTAGGTAACTGATGTTTTAAGACTAATGTTTTTTCTTCAAAATCTACACTATATAATTTTTCTGGCAAAAGAATTGTTCGCCCTGTTAAAGACATTGGCACCGAACTAAATCTATCAATATCTTCAATAGTACTATCTAGAGATTTAAATCCGTTTGTAGTGAGATAACCAACAATATTTCCTGAGGAAATATTGTGACCTTCAAAAAGCATTTGATCATGTGAGAATACCCATATTTCGTTATTCGCTTGATCTGTAAGGCCATAGCTCCTATCTTTCATAAACAACTGCCCTTTCTGTGCAAAAGGAATTCCATTACGTGGTAAATCGACAAATTCAGCTAATGTAAGTTGTCTAAGTAAACTATTCTTTTCAAGATGAGTTGAGGCATTAACCACCTGAGCAAAAGCATCTTTACTGTCCGACCTATAGAAACCTCTCGAATATTGAGTATCAGTATCAACACCAGGATGTTGTCCTAGGGCAGTGAGAGGAATGTGATAGTACAAAGTTTGAGTTAACAATAAGATAAAGAAAATAGCCGGCTGTAATACAAGAGCAGACAGAACAATAGTTAATTTATTTGTTGTAAATTCAGTAATGTTAATCTTGAACAAACCTCTATTTACGAAAAATAATGCTGAAACAAAAATCAAATCAATAATGAGATCATAAGAAGCTGAGTTTAACACTGGAATTATAAGGTAAGTCATTGACCAAATAGCAATGAACGCAGCTTTGGTTGGTGTCAGTATGAAAAAGCTGCCAGCAAAATAAGCCATCGTAAGCAGAGAAAATATATGAATGCTGTATAAATAATGACGTATATCGACAACATTATCAGTAAATAAATCTAAAAAGAATACTACCGATAATAAGGGTAAAACAAAGCCGATAAATAACACACTCAATGCGGCAAGTGTCAGAGCTAGATGAATCTGCTTTGCTGATAATGCTCGATGTAATAAATACGTCCAATTATTTTTTCGACTATGTAGCCCCATTGAAAGTATTCCAAATAAAAATCCAGGTATGACCGCTAAGAAAAAAGTTGCCAAATATTTATTCACCTCGGGGGCTAGAATAAAGCTTGCCTTTGAAACAATAACCCAAAGCATCATTTGTCCTAGATAAAAGGCAAAGGCAGCTTTTTTATAGCGAGAAAATTCGCTTTTAAATAAATCTAACATATCGATTCCTTAAGCTACTTTTGTTGGAGACTTATGATTCTTAGCCAAAACTGAGTTTATGGCTTTATCTAAGTTCACTGGTGCTTGGATGGGGTTTTCTGCCCCTTTTGAAAGTAAGTAATCTTTGAATTGATTCGGTTCTTGGTCAGCAGTCATTAAGTGATACTGCTCTTCAATCTTCTTAACGGATAAAATTCCAGGGATAGTGGATATTTCAGGCAAACCATTTTCAAAATCACAAATCCAGTAGGAGATACGCTCACAAAACTCATCTGGACTAGCCGTATAAATCACATTACCTTTTTCAATGATGATTAGGTTCTCTGCGACTCTTTCAATTTCTTCCATTTGATGAGAGCAATAGATAATAGTGGTGTTAGCGTCTGTTTCTGTATGCATTAATGCTTCTAGAAAAGCCTGTTTAGCGACTACATCAAGACCCAATGTTGGCTCATCTAAAATGAGTAATTCTGGTGCTTGAGCCAGTGCCATGGATAAATTTAACCCAGCTCGTTCTCCTCGAGAAAGCTGTCCAATTTTCTGACTTGGTTCAACGTCAAAATTTCCAATGACCGAATCATAAATTTCTTGATTCCATTTTGGATATAGATTTCTCTGCATAACTGTAACGTCTTTAGCTGTCATCCAGTTCGGTAAACTGTGTTCTTCGTTCACATAACCAATACGTCCGCGCATTTCTGGCGTTAACTCTTGGCTGTCCATGCCAAGCACAAATGTATTACCTACTGTTGGTGATTCAAACCCAAGAAGTATTCTAAACAAGGTAGATTTACCCGCCCCATTGGCGCCAATAAGGGCATGAATACCACCAAAAGGGATCTGTAAATCAAAATTGTTTAAAGCTAGTTTTTTACCGAATCGTTTCGTCAAACCTTTAGCTTCAATAATATAATCAGTCATAATAGTTTCTCTAACTTAGTTGTTGTTTAACTTGTTCATTTCATCCAATAAGTACTGGACAGTTTTTTCTGGACTGTAATCAAGATACATAACCTCGTTAATGAATCTTCGACTCGCTTCTGCCAGACGCTTTTCTTGCTCATTCTTACTGAGTAGTTGTTGTGGTTCAGTAACAAATACTCCAAGTCCTTTTCGAGATTCCAACAATCCCTGACTAGTCAATTCGGTGTAAGCCTTTGCAACTGTATTGGCGTTAATACCAAGTTGCATTGCTAAAGCCC
Source organism: Enterobacterales bacterium (assembly GCA_047618765.1). Classification (GTDB taxonomy): domain Bacteria; phylum Pseudomonadota; class Gammaproteobacteria; order Enterobacterales. Next base: position 4,176 of record JBLHLI010000148.1, read on the forward strand.
TAACACTGGGTAACTTACTGTCATGGGTAATTTCACCTGTTGCGATAAGCTTTCGAATACCATCAACAATTTGGCGAAAAATAGGCCGGGCGTCCCCGGTTGTTATCTGAATTGCAATTGCAGTTGTTTTGGTCATAATTCCTTTATCGGTGTACCAGTTGTACTAGTACACTACATACACTCAAAGAATGAGTCAAGAAATTATTTTTATGGCAATAGATAGTAATACAGAAGATTTTGCAGATTTATGATATTAATCAGATGGTTAGATGGATACTTTGTTTATAAAAAATTGGTGAATAAGCATATTGAAAATAGTAGTGTTTTAATCTTTTAGTCAGTATCCAGTGAATACATTGCTAACTTTTTACGAATTTCATCGCTTATTAAAGTACTTTTAATTCCATTTTCAGTTAATTGCACATAGACCAATTTTATCTCAGCCGATAAATGCTCAACATCAGCGGAGCTCGCAATTATTCTGACAGAAAAAGATGAACGACTAATTTTAAGGACATTTAGCGACCATAATATTTCATCACCTAGAGCAATGCTTGCTTTGAAATCAACCTTTAAGCTAACCGTTGGTAGACCACATTTTTGTTGCAGGTGCATTTCTTGAAAACTGTAATCAATGGCTTGGTCAAAAAAATCTTCAACAGTGTCATTTAACATCTCAACAAGACGAGGATAAAAAGCTATCCCAGCAGCGTCAATATGCCCGAACCTGATTTTTCTTGTAACGTTAAAAGTTTTCATATTTTTAATCAGTCTTACCTTGATGATGACGTTTAGGTTTGGCTTTAGTTTGCCATTCTAATTGTTGCTGTCGGTTTTTTTGTCTAACACTATAGGCTTGTTGTCTACCTGCATAATAGGGTTTTTCCCAATCATCATTCTCTAGACGAGTTCCATACCAAGCAGCAGCATCTCGAGTGAAGTAAGGATTCCATAAATGCGGTCTACCAAGGGCAACAAGATCTGCTCGTCGAGTGTGTAAAATGGTATTGACTTGTGCAGGTTCAGATATACCACCAACTGTCATCGTTGCCATTTTAGGCACGTTACGAATTGCTTCAGAAAAGGAGGTTTGAAACATTCGACCATAAATTGGCTTTTGATCGGGTACAGTTTGCCCTGCAGAGACATCCATCAGATCAACACCGGCATCTTGAAAGGCGTTAGCGATGGCAAAGGTATCAGCCTCGGTTATACCGCCCTCCTTCCAATCACTCGCAGAAATTCTAACAGCCATGGGTTTTTCATCAGGCCAGACTTCACGCATTGCAGTGAATACCTCAAGGGGGAATCGAATTCTATTTTCGATGCAGCCACCAAATTCATCATCACGATGATTGGTTAAGGGTGAAAGAAATGACGCTAGTAAATAACCATGAGCAGCATGCATCTCAATCATATCAAAACCAGCTCTGTCGGCTCGTATTGTAGCTTGCGTAAAGTCAGCAATGACTTTATCCATACCTGTTCGATCAAGTTCAGTAGGCTTATCAGAATCATTCTCAAAATAGGCTTCGGGTGAAGCTGAAAACAATGGCCAATTTTTAGCAATGTCTTTTATAGGATAATCAGGTTTTTCCCAACCGAGTTGCGTAGAACCCTTACGACCGGCATGACCAAGCTGCATACATATTTTCGTTGCAGTATTGTTATGCACAAAATCAACAATTCGTTTCCAGACATTTTCCTGTTTGTCTGTCCAAAGTCCCGGACAGCCTAGAGTAATTCTAGCTTCTGGAGAAGGACAGGTCATTTCCACATACATTAAGCCCAGGCCACCTTTAGCATGTTCACAATAATGTACAAAATGCCAATCTGTTGGATTGCCATCTTCGTCGGCAGAGTATTGAGCCATTGGCGACATAACTACACGGTTTCTAAGCTCCATGCCTTTCAATTTAAATTTTGTAAACATAGGTGTTGGACGACTTTCACGATAATCATAGCCACTTTCTTGGTAATACCGTTCATACCAAGCAGTATCTATTTGTTCAACAAACTTTGGATCTCTCAAAATCAAATTATCATAGGTTACTGACTTTGCTCGACACATCACAACCGTTGCAAATTGCATTATATCCATGTCCCAGGAGCGATCCATATGCTCAAACCAGGCCAGTGAAACATCAGCAT
>JBLHLI010000149.1:0-6294 GCA_047618765.1 Enterobacterales bacterium
GAAACAGGTGAATTCTTTGCTCGTTATGAAGACTTTCTTACAGCTCCAACCCTTTATTCAATTAACTCTAAATTAGAAGCTAAAGTTGCAATACAACAGGCAGCAACTTTTGATGGTACAAACTTCATGGTTGAGCAATATTTTGCAACTTCACAGGATGGTACAAAAGTTCCTTATTTTGTGGTGATGAATAAGAACATTAAATATAATTCAACTAATCCAACACACATTTTTTCCTATGGTGGCTTTAGAAATTCCTTAACACCTTCCTACTCAGGCTCTTATGAGGATCTCAACGGCGCTTATGGCAAGATGTGGCTAGAGAGAGGTGGAGTGTTTGTTTTAGCCAACATTCGTGGTGGGGGAGAATATGGACCGGCCTGGCATGCTGCCGCTCTTCTCGAAAATCGTCATAAATCCTTTGAAGACTTTGAAGCTATAGCTGAAGATTTAATCAGCAAGAAAATCACCTCGGCAAAGTATTTAGGGATAGAAGGACGTTCTAATGGTGGTTTGTTGGTGGGCGCGACTATGACTCGCAGACCAGATTTATATGGGGCTGTTATATGTGGTGTTCCTTTGCTTGATATGAAGCGTTATCACAAGTTACTAGCGGGTGCTAGTTGGATGGCTGAATATGGTGATCCTGATACTTCAGACTGGGAATTTATGAAAACCTATAGTCCCTATCAAAATATAAAAAATGATGTCCAGTATCCTCCAATATTTTTCTTTACCTCAACGAGAGATGACAGAGTTCATCCCGGCCACGCACGCAAAATGGCAGCTAGATTGATGTCAAAAGGTAATGCAGTAGAGTTTTATGAAAACCTTGAAGGAGGTCACAAAGGTAGTTCAACTAGTGAACAATTAGCAAAGCGTATTGCCTTAGGTTATGCACATCTTTGGAAGCAACTTGGTCATTAGTATTACTCTTGTATTCTAAAGTATTGTATTGATGATTGATCAACAGTAGTAAGCTTTTGATCAATCACTTTAGGAATGAATTTTAATCTTTAATCTTTATTTTAATGATTGTTTTATTTGCTCTCTTAATACAGCCATAGGCACATTACCATTTTTCAAAATAAGAGCATGAAATTGTTTAATATCAAACTGCTCACCTTGAGCCTTCTCGACTTTTTTTCTTAAGGCAAAAATCTCCAAAGCTCCAGAGTCATAAGCTGTTAATTGTGCAGGCATAGCAGCCATTCGATCCATCATGACATCGGGTGCCTTAGAGAACGATTTACCTGAATCAGAAAGGATTTTGGCTACAGCTTGATTACTCCAACCTAATAAGTGCATTGCTGTATCAGCAACCATGCCTCTTGCGGGCCAAGTACGGCGTAAAATCTTGGCTGATTTACTTTGATAAATATTAGCCTCTTCAGCTAATGATTCAGCATAGCGTGCCCAGCCTTCAGCATAGGCAGAATTATCAAACAGTGATTCAACGGGATGAAAAGGCTTTATGTCTTGGACCAAAGCAATCTGCATATGATGGCCTGGATAACCCTCATGGACTGTAACAATCTCGCCTGTACCATAATTCTCTAATGGAAAGGTTGAAGGATCGTAATGGAATTTTGCAGTTCTTTCTTTGCTACCTTGATTGTAATGGGCGCTGCGACCAGAACCTTGTTGATACTCAGGGATCGGTTCAACGTCCAATTCGATGGTTGGATTGCTAACAAAGTAATTTTTCATCGCCACTTTAGAACGAGCTACGACTTCGATATAAAACTTATGCATCTCATCACTCGATGAAAACATTTGGCTCCGGTCTTGATTTGCCTTTTCAATAGTATCTGCAAAGGTAGAGGTACCATATAATTCTTTGCCCAATGCAATGACAGAAGTTTTATTTTTATCAACTTCAGCATAACCAATATCAAATATTTGTTCAGGTGTTCTCTTTAGTGTTGTATAGCCACGATACAGAGCCATATAACAAGCCCGACCATTTGGAATTGCATGTAATCCAAGTTCTGACCGTGCTGCTGGAAGGTAGGTTGAACTGAGATAAGTTGTGAAGTTTGTAATAGAAGGGATTAAACTTTGCTCTAATAACTCGGTAAATTGTTCATTAAATTGTCTATCGTTACTTGCTTCTAACAAAGCGAGAAATGGATGCTGATTTAAGTCTAAGGCTGTTAATTTTTTAAGTTGAAAAATGAGTCTTTTAACGACCCTCTTTGGTGCAGAGTAGCCTAGCTTAAGTCCAAGGTTGAGATTTTTAATTTCTTGTTCATAATAACTTGCTACTTCCGACCAACGTTGAATTGCGTCTTGTTTATTTTTCTCTGTATCAATAGGTTGAACCTTAACCAAAAAATCTAATAATGTATGAGCACCAAACATATGGCTTAAGTTCCACAGTTCGGTTCTACAGATTCTTTCTTCTTTGCTAGATTCTAATTTTTCTACAAATTTGGAATAAAAAATAGCAGCTTTCGAATTGTTTAGTTTAGTAGTTTCTATTTTATAAAGTTGATTGAGGATACTATCTTCAGATGCACGAAACTCGTTTAAACTATTGGGAGTGTTTTTAATGAATTTCTCGTGGCTAGGTAGTGAAATATCGTTAAAGTAGGCATAGGGCTGGGCGATTTCAATAGTAATATTGTAGTAGTCTTGAGCTAAGTCATTGAGTGTTTGTTCAGGAGGTTTAGCCTGTACACAGTTTAAAGACAGCACAGTAATAATGAGTAACTGTTGTAATTTACTTGAAGAAAATACCATTGACTATAAGATCCGACTTATTTGATTGATTGGCAGTATAAACTATTTATAAATGAACTATTACCACTAGATGTGTTATTGAATAAAGTTAAAGATATTGATTTCTATGCTGAATTACCTATTAATAGGGTTGCTAACTACCTATAATGACTGTTAAGCTTCTTTCATAATAGCCATCCAGGCGTCTAAATAAGAAAACTATCATGTTCTACCAAAACGATGACAACAGAATACATAAGATAAAAGAATTATTACCACCTGTGGCACTGATGGAACGCTTTCCTGTTAGTCAAAATGCTTCTGAAACTGTTTATTTCAGCAGAGAAGCAATACATCAATTAGTCCAAGATGAATCCGATCGGCTTTTAGTAATAATTGGTCCTTGTTCAATTCATGACCCTAAGGCAGCTCTTGAGTACGGAGAGCGATTAGTAAAGCTAAGAGAGAAATATCAAGATAATCTTGAAATTGTTATGCGTGTTTATTTTGAAAAGCCAAGAACCACAGTGGGATGGAAAGGACTGATAAACGATCCTTTTCTTGATAATAGCTTTAAACTTAACGATGGCCTTAGAATAGGGCGTGAATTGCTTTGTGAACTCAATGAGATGGGATTACCTACTGCAGGTGAGTTTTTAGATATGATCACCCCTCAGTACATGGCTGATTTGATGTGTTGGGGAGCTATAGGCGCTCGTACTACTGAAAGTCAGGTACATAGAGAGTTATCATCTGGTTTATCTTGTCCTGTAGGATTTAAAAATGGTACCAACGGTAATATAAATATTGCTATTGATGCCATTGGTGCGGCCAGTGCCTCTCATCATTTTTTATCGGTTAATAAATTTGGTCATTCGGCCATTGTAGAAACCACAGGAAATAAAGATTGCCATATAATTCTTCGTGGTGGTAAAACCACGAATTATGATGCTGAAAGTGTAAGAGTTATTTGTGAGGAATTAAGAGAGTCTGAACTAAAAGAAAGAATAATGATTGATTTTAGTCATGCAAATTCTGAAAAGAAATTTAAGAACCAATTAAAGGTTTGTGAAGATGTCTGTGGCCAAATTAGAGCAGGTAATAGTTCGATTTTTGGTGTTATGGTAGAAAGTCATCTTGTTGAGGGTAATCAAAAGTTAGTGACGGGAAAAACTAGCGTTTATGGTCAAAGTATTACCGATGCTTGTATTGGTTGGGATGATACAGAGGATTTATTAGCGCAATTAAATAGTGCCGTTGCTGATAAACGTAGTAATAAGTAGTCGCTGATTTATAAGAAATGATTTAAATGAGGTGTTTCCACCTCATTTATAGTTGTATTAATACTTGAATCTAAGATAAGTAGTTAAACGATTTCGACTTTTAAAGTAGCCCCTTCAACATCAATGATACGTACAAGTTTACCACTTTCCATATCATCACCATTGACTCTCCAAAATGTATCATCTAACTGAATACGTCCGACACCATTAACGATAGCTTCTATTAATAATGTTTCTCGTCCGATTAAGGCTCTTCCTCTTTGATTAAGGACACCGTGCTCAGGATCGTCGTCGGGGTTATTTCTGCTCCAATATTTCCAAGCCAACAAGCTTGCTATAGAGAATATTGAAAATATTATAAATTGCCACTGCCACATCATATCAGCAAAGATATAAAGTAGGCCGCCAACTAAAAGAGCACCTACACCAAACCACATTAATACAAAACCTGGCATCAACATTTCAAGCACAAATAAAACCAGACCTAATACAATCCAATGCCAGTAGAGTATCTGTTCAAATATTGTTAATTCCATAAATTACTCCGTTGTGAGATTACTATAGTAGCGTTTCTTTTAAGAGGTTTTCATTCCAGCACTCTTCGCTAATTCAGCTATACCGGCAATTGAACCAATAACTGAACTTGCTTCAAGTGGCATAAGCACTAATTTTGAATTTTCTGCTGTACCAATTTTAGTTAAAGCCTCAATGTATTTTTGAGAAACAAAGTAGTTAATAGCTTGGATATCTCCGCTAGCTATAGCGGCAGAGACTACTTCAGTTGCTTTAGATTCAGCTTCAGCTTGGCGCTCTCTAGCTTCAGCCTCTAAAAATGCAGCTTGTCTTAGACCCTCTGCTTGACGAATAGCTGATTCTTTTTGACCTTCTGCTACCAAAATTGCAGATTGTTTTTCACCTTCTGCATCTAAAATTTGAGCACGTTTTAATCGTTCAGCCTTCATCTGTTTTGCCATGGCATCAACGAGATCACGAGGTGGTAAAATATCTTTAATCTCAATTCTGGTAACTTTAATACCCCAAGGGTTAGTTGCCTCGTCAACGATACTTAATAAATTAGCATTTATGCTGTCTCTTTTAGATAACATTTCATCTAAGTCCATACCACCCAGTACTGTACGCAAATTAGTCATTAATAGATTCTGCATAGCACGTTCAAGATCATTCACTTCATAGGTTGCTTGAGGGGCATCGACCACTTGATAAAAACAAACAGCATCGATGGTGACAGAAGCATTGTCCTTACTGATCACACTCTGCTCAGGCACATCTAAGACCTGTTCCATCATATTAATTTTTGCACCGACCTTTTCAATTATAGGGGTGATGAAATTTAAACCCGGACGAAGTGTTCGAGTAAATTTCCCGAAACGTTCAATAGTATATTCATGACCTTGAGTAACGGTTTGAATACCCAAAAATAGTAGAACAATAATAAATCCAACAATTGCTAACACTACATATTCCATATTAAATTCCCTCTAGTTAATTAATCGATTTACTTGGTTTCTGTAAGACTTTTGTATACTTGTATGGTCATTTTTTCAGTAGTGATAAATCCCCAGTTCCAATCATCGTGATATTTCGCTAGTGGATTAAGTTCAACTACTTGAGCTTCTGACTTTCCTGCTTTAATTAAGTCAGCAATAATATTTCTGGCATCAATAATCATTGCATTACTTTTTTCTAAATCGGCTTTATATGCAAGAGGACCATGTCCAGAGATGATTTTGGTTTTAAGATTTATGAATTTTAGAGCTTGTTGCTGAGCAGCGATATATCCATCAACAGAACCACCTTTGCTGATATCTATATAGGGAAATAGTCCATTGAACATCACGTCACCCATATGTATAACATTGGGGGCTTTATAGAATATTACAATGTCTCCATTGGTATGGGCTCTTTCAACATGGAAAATATGAGCGTCATAACCATTGAGGTGAAAGTCCATAGATTCTGAAAAAGTGATCATTGGAAGGGCGTCTTTTGGTGTAGGAACATTGCCCTCACTTGTGGAAACACCTTTCTCGAGTAAGTGTGAGCGAAGGTTTTTATGAGCTACAATCCAAGTGCCACTTTTGCCCATTGCTTCATTGTTACCAATATGGTCTCCATGAACGTGAGTATTAATTAAAAAATCCACTGGCTTGTCAGTTACTGTAGCTATGGCCGTTTTCATGATATCCAACATTGGAGGCATTGAGTCATCGATCATTACTACACCATCTTCACCTACTGAAAGACCAATGTTTCCACCAGTAAAACC
>JBLHLI010000150.1:0-6286 GCA_047618765.1 Enterobacterales bacterium
TTTCAAGAGTTTTCTTAAACTCTTCCGAGCTTTCTGGGCGATGACCTACTGCGCCAAAACTTTCAGCATATTTAACAAAATCAGGGTTAGTGTAATCTAGACCATAATTGTCAAAACCCATTGCTTCTTGCTTCCATTTGATCATACCGTAGGCACCATCGTTTAAAATGATTACTACAAGATCCAAGCCCAGACGTACCGCTGTTTCTAGTTCCTGAGAATTCATCATGAATCCTCCATCACCATTAATCGAAACCACTTTTTTCTCAGGATAAAGAAGCTTCGCTGCAATTGCAGAGGGTAATCCGGCTCCCATTGTTGCTAAGGCATTATCGAGTAAAAGTGTATTGGGTCTATAACATTTATAATTTCTCGCGAACCAAATTTTATAAACGCCATTATCAAGAGTAACGATATCTTCAGCGCCTAACTGGCCGCGTAATAAATTAACCAAATGTTGTGTCAACATTGGAAAACGATCATCCTCGAAATACTTGGTTAAACGATTATTTATTTCATCCTGAACTCTTTTGAAATATGAATAGTCTTTGGCTTCATAATCATTAATTGCTTCCATGATATTGCGAACTGAAGATGATATATCACCTACCACATTCAATTGTGGAAAATACACATCATCAATATGCGCCGCGAAAAAATTAACATGGATAACTTCTTTTCCACCCTTTTCCATAAAAAATGGTGGCTTTTCAATCACGTCATGACCAATGTTAATGATTAGGTCAGCACGTTCAATAGCACAGTGTAAAAAATCATTATCTGATAACGCTGCCGTTCCTAGAAATTGCGGATGTCTTTCATCTACGACACCTTTACCCAACTGAGTATTGAAAAAATAGATTCCGGTTCGATTGATAAATTCGTTTAATGCCTTGGCTGTTGATTTGCGATTAGCGCCTGCACCGATCAGCAATAAAGGCATCTTCGCTTTTTCAATCATCAAGGCTGCCTGATCAATGGCTTTTTTATTGGCATCAGGTCTTCGATGACCAACAACATCAAATAAGCTAGCATCGGTTTCTTCATCAGCAATGTCTTCAGGTAGTTCTATATAAGCAGCACCCGGTCTTTCTTCCATGGCTACTCTAAAGGCATCTCGGACCATTGATGGGATATTATTACCATCAACAATTTGTTCTGAAAATTTAGTAATAGGTCGCATTAAACCGACGATATCGACTATTTGAAAACGTCCTTGCTTACTTTTTCTAATAGGCTTTTGCCCGGCAAGCATAACTAGAGGCATAGCACCTAATTGAGCGTAGGCCGCTGAGGTAACAAAATTAGTTGCACCGGGTCCAAGTGTTGATAAACAAACTCCAGGCTTACCGGTTAACCGACCAAAAGTCGCAGCCATAAATCCGGCGGCCTGCTCATGTCGCGTTAGAATGAGCTCTATATCCGATTCCTTTAGGGAATTTAGAAAATCTAAATTTTCTTCACCAGGTATACCGAAGATATATTTAATTCCTTCATTTTCTAAAGCTTTAACCATCAGATCGGATGATTTCATACTAATTGCTCCCTAATTATTCAATTTTTAATGTAGGCCTTCATGCCCATATGACTTTGAGTATAGTCGTTGTCTAACAAATACCTACTTTTTGCCTGCACATTGGAGACTATTATTGGTCTTTTATTACAGTTTATTTAAAAAAGAATGTCATTGTGTTCATTTTTCTATCCATCAAGGACATATTTAAGGAATTTGAAGTCTCTCAATAATATTTCTTTTCATGAGAATAGCAATTCCATCACTGACAGCAACAACATAAGTCTCATCATCTTCCCTAATTAGATCACCTACAGCATGGTCGTGCTCAATTTGACTTGTCTTTATATTATTAACCAGTAGAACTTGTCCAAGTATGTCAACGACTACACCAAACCGGCCACAGGCTCTAACTAATTGATCAATTTCTTTGATTGACCATTGCCAAGATACCAATCGATCTTTTAAGCTTATTTTTGGCCAGTAGCTACCAACACCCTGTTGGGTTGAATTAACATATAACGAACTTAGATTTGAGAGTAACTGATCTAGGAATACCGGAATTTTTAAATGCAGCTTCATCAATAAACTTTCCCAGTTTTCATCTTCCTCAACAACTATTGGTTGCTGGTAAATAATATCGCCTTTATCAAACTCTTTAGCTAATTTGTGAAATGTAACTCCTGCCAGATCTTTATATTGCTTTAATATCCATATAATCGGAGTCGGGCCTCGACCAAAGGGTAATAGTGTTGGGTGCACATTAATGGTGTAAACATGAGCGGCCACTTCAGGAATAAGCCAAGGATATTCAACACTAAAGATACAACCCATACCCTCTTCAATTAACTTGTCTAGATGTTCTTTAGTGGGCTTGGTTGTACATAATGGAATATTATTTTCATCTGCATAATTTCTTAGCAGCTGATTGTAGTGCATTTTATCATTGACAAAAATGTGGGAGATACTGTGGCCATGCTGCTTAAATATATCTAAACATCCAAGATGCCAATCACCACCAAAATAACCAATTTTCATTGGAGGCCAGTCCTTATCAAATTACTAAAAACATTCATGAAGTTAAGCTATCATCTCTACTGGGATTAGTACAGGATAGATGATTTCTGTTATTATAATTTCGAAATGGATATATACCAATGAAAAATCTAACTTTTTTTATCCTATTATTTAACACATTATTTTTCCTTAGTCAGCCAACTAAAGCTATGGATAAAGAGCCTTATCTCTATATCTTAGGTGTCGTTCAAGATGCTGGTTATCCACAAAGTGGCTGTTTTAAAGAGCACTGTATGCCCGGCTGGAATGATCCTAGTAAACGTCGGGGCGCTACCTCAATCGCATTGGTTGATCCTGTTTTAAATAAAAAATATATGTTTGAGGCAACACCTCATTTTCCTGAACAACTTTTCCAACTCGAACAAGAAGCACCGTCATCTCGCTATAAGCTTGATGGTGTTTTTCTAACCCATGCTCATATTGGGCATTATGTTGGTCTAATGTTTTTAGGTCACGAGGTTATGGGGGCTTCGAATATACCGGTCTTTGCCATGCCACGAATGATGAAATTTCTATCACAGAATGGTCCTTGGGAACAACTTGTTAAATTCAAAAATATTGTCCTAAAGCCGCTACAGCATAATAAAACCGAAGTTCTCGGCTCAATTAAAGTCACGCCTTTTCTTGTTCCCCATCGAGATGAATATTCAGAAACTGTGGGTTATCGAATTGAAGGTCCTAATAAATCAGCATTATTTATTCCAGATATTAATAAATGGTCACAGTGGAAAAGTGATTTAGCTGAGCAGGTGAAAACTGTTGATTATGCATTAATTGATGCAACATTCTATGCCGATGGAGAATTACCTGGCCGTGATATGTCAATAATACTTCATCCATTCGTCACAGAAAGCATCGAGGCTGTGAAGTCACTTTCAAAAAAACAGCGTGAGAAAATATGGTTTATTCATATGAATCACACTAATCCACTACTCAATGCAAACAGCAAAGAACATAAAAAGGTTCAGGCCGCTGGATACAATATCGCAATTGAGGGCGTTAGGTTGGCTTTATGAACTCGATGATTATGAAAAAATTAGTTCTAACTATGTTTTTTCTAGAGCTTAATAGAAACAGAGAATTGTCTTAACAAATACATGTCGAAAATTTATAAATATCTAGAACAATATGCTGAGGATGAAGTTCAGGCACTCAACAGTTTTCCATCTCAACTGAATTTAAACAATGCTGTTGTTATACCTGCTTATAATGAGAGCGCTGGTTTTTTAACGCGCTACATTAGCTCTAAACTATCTGCTGCTAACTTATTAATTTTAGTGATTAATCAACCTGTTTCAGCAATAGACTCAACACCCCAACAACAACTCGAGTTAACCGCCCTTAGCTACGGACAGCTGGTTTGGAAAAAACTTAACCTGTCTTTAATCAAAATTAATGTTGGCCAAGGATATCTTTTAGTCATTGATCGCTACTCTCCAAACTATCAAATTGATGATAAGCAAGGAGTTGGGCTTGCCCGAAAAATCGGTGCAGACATAGCCACAGCTCTAATTCATGCCAGTATCATTAAAAGTCCATGGATTTGCTCTACCGATGCTGATACTCATTTACCTGATAATTATTTTTCTTGTCTTGAGGACCTAGCAACGAGCTCTGCTGCTTTGATTTATTCATTCAAACATATTGATCATCATGACGCGATTTCTAAGGCAACTCTTACTTATGAAAAATCATTAAGATATTATGTCTCAGGACTAGCTTGGGCAGGTTCTAGTTATGCCTTTCACACCATAGGAAGCACTATTGCCCTGCACTATGATTACTATTCCATGGTACGAGGCTTTCCTAAACGCTCAGCAGGTGAAGACTTTTATCTGCTCAATAAGTTAGCCAAATTAGCACCAATTGCGACAATTACTCATTCGATTCTTTATATTGAACCGAGAATATCAACCAGAGTACCTTTTGGCACAGGACCGGCAGTCGAAAAAATATTGTTACTTCCAAACATTGAAGACTACCAATATTATAACCCTGAACTTTTCTTGGAGTTAAAAAATTGCCTACTGGCGATGAGCCAACTATGGCACTATAAAGATGAACCCGAGCGCTGGTTAGCTTTGTTATCTAAGTCGTCACAGCAAGCGCTTTTACAATTACGTATCTCTAAACTATTCGAACATATTCAAAACAACATTAATACTGATGAGCAATGTATTCGTCATATTCACCAGTGGTTCGATGCCTTTAGAACATTAAAATTCTTGCACTATCAACAAGCAGATTTCTATCCACAAATAGCACTTACTCAAGCCATAAATAAAGCCCCCTTCACTATCCATTAATAGTTCTGATTTAAATGCATGTAGCTATGGTTTTATCAGTATTTTTCGACTATTCTTCAATACACTCTAGATCCAATAACCTCCACTTATTTTGGAACCTAAAATATGGTCGACAAAACTACTAAACGTCCTTTATATCTTTCTATTTCAGGCCAACATTTACTGAATACTTCACTTCTCAATAAAGGCAGCGCTTTCTCTGAAGATGAAAAGAAAAGTTTTAACATCGAAGGTCTAATTCCTCACACTATTGAAACTATCGATGAGCAGGTTGCTCGTGTTTATCAACAATTTTCTTACATAGAATATGAGCTCGATAAACACATTTATTTGCGCAATATTCAAGATACTAACGAAACACTCTACTTGCGCGTGATAGCTGAACATTTAGAAGAAATGTTACCCATTATATATACTCCAACGGTTGGCAAAGCTTGTCAGCTTTTCTCTCAAATTTATCGTCGCAAGCGTGGAGTTTTTATTTCCTATCTTGAGCGTGATCGAATTGATGATGTACTGCACAACGCCACTAAGCCTAATGTGAAGGTTATTGTAATAACAGACAGCGAAAGGATCTTAGGTTTAGGCGATCAAGGTATTGGTGGCATGGGTATTCCCATTGGCAAGCTATCTATCTACTCGGCCTGTGGCGGAATAAGCCCTGCTTACACTTTGCCCATTACTCTTGATGTTGGAACCAATAATCAAAAGCTTCTTGATGATCCCATGTATATGGGCTGGCGTCATGAGCGCATTACAGGTGATGAGTATTTTGAATTTGTTGATCAATGCCTTGAAGGTATTCGCGCAAGATGGCCCAATGCATTAATCCAATTTGAGGATTTTGCCCAAGCTAATGCAACGCCTCTATTGAAAAAATACCAGGATAAGTTTTGCTGCTTTAATGATGATATTCAAGGCACAGCCTCAGTTACAGTGGGAACCTTACTGGCCGCTTGTCACGCTCAAAAGTCTGAACTCAAAGATCATCGCGTAGTCTTTGTTGGAGCTGGCTCTGCTGGCTGTGGTATTGCTGAGCAAATCGTTGCACATATGATTGAAGAAGGCCTACCTGAGCAGCAAGCCATTGCCCAAGTTTACTTAACGAATTCTAAAGGTTTATTAACCGATAAAATGCTTCTTCAAGACTTCCAAGTTAAATTTGCAAAAGTCAGTGAAAAGGTCAGTGACTGGTCAGAATCTGCTGACAAGATAAATTTATTAGATGTGGTTAAGCAAGTTAAGCCAACCATTATCATCGGCGTCTCTGGTGTGGCGGGACTTATTAGTGAAGATGTTGTTAAAACAATGTATCGACACTGTGACCACCCCATTGTAATGCCTCTTTCTAATCCAACATCCAAGGTAGAAGCTCTACCTGAAGATGTGA
>JBLHLI010000151.1:0-6254 GCA_047618765.1 Enterobacterales bacterium
GGTTCTATTTCAGCCTATGTGCATAGTCCCGTTAATGGAACAGTGGCAGACATTAAATTAATGCCTGTTATTAACCGCTCTGAACTCGAAGAGATGGTTGTTGTTATTGATGTCAATCAACAGGACATTCAACAAACAGCGATTCAAGACAGTCTTGATTGTAATACCTCTGATAAAGAAGCTTGGACTAATTTTTCTGATGAGCAGCTACTACAACAAATTGAACAAGCTGGCATAGTTGGCTTAGGAGGAGCAGGTTTTCCTACCTATCAAAAAATTGTTAGTAGTTCTATAACTAAGAATAGCATTAGCAACAAAATCAACTGTCACACCCTCTTGCTCAATGGAGCAGAATGTGAGCCTTACATCAGCTGTGATGACTTAACGATGCGTGAGCATAGCTCAGATATCCTAGAAGGAGCTTTAATCTTAGCAAGGATATTGGATTTAGAAAAAATACAGGTAGCCGTTGAGGATAATAAGCCTGAAGCTATTAATGCCATGACAATAGCCATTCAACAACTCAAGCAGAATGATATTGCAGCAAAATTTGAAGTCATTAGCATTCCCACTATATATCCGAGCGGTGGAGAAAAACAATTAATTGAAATCATCACGGGTAAGCAAGTGACAACTCAACAATTTCCTGCCTCTCTTGGTTATATTGTACAAAACATTGGAACAATGTTAGCCGTTTATAACGCCGTTATTAAAAAAGTGCCGCTTGTTAAGAGAATCGTAACAGTCACTGGTCAGGCTATTAGTCGCCCAGGAAATTACCTTGTAACCCTTGGCACTCCAATACGCCATCTTTTAGATTTTGCAGGTTGGAATGAAACTGCCACTAAAACAATAATTCATGGTGGCCCTATGATGGGTTTTCCACTATCTTCTGCAGATTTACCCATCGTAAAAAGTAGTAACTGCATTATAGCGGCAACTGCTAATGAATTTCCTGAACCTGATATTGAGCGACCTTGCATTCGTTGTGGACAATGCGCTGATGTCTGTCCTGCGTCCTTATTACCTCAGCAATTATTCTGGTATAGCCAGGCTGGTGAGCTTAGCAAAGCAGAAGACTACAATATTATGGATTGCATTGAGTGTGGTGCCTGCGACTATGTTTGTCCTAGTCAAATCCCCCTTGTTGATTATTACCGCTTTACTAAGGGTGAAATTAAAACAAGAGCAGCCATTACTGAAAAAGCTGAACATTCGAAAGTTCGCTTTGACTTTAGAAATGAACGCTTAGAAAATATCAAACTCGAAAAAGCCCAGCTTAAAGCAGAGCGCGCTCGAGTTGCTGCTGAGAATCGTAAAAAGAAAGAAGCTAGTTCTGATACGGGGTCTGATACTAGTGTTAAAAAGGATCTTGTTGCAGAAGCCCTAGCAAGAGTTGAGGCGAAGAAAAAAGCCAAAGCTGCAGCATTATTAATACCAGAAGGAAAAATTGAAGGAAAAGATGATGTTTAAAAGCAGTCATTCACCTGACATCCAGAACAGCTTTTTTGGCAACTCTAATGGTGGCTCTAATGGCAAGAATACTATTCGCACCATGATGCTGCAAGTTCTAATAGCTAGTCTACCTGGCATGTTTGCGTTATTTTATTTCTTTGGTTGGGGAGTATTAATTAACCTTTGTATCGCAAGCGTTACCGCTGTTGCTACAGAAGCTTTAATTCTGAAAGCTCGTAATAAAGATTGGCGACGAGATATTAAAGATAGTAGTGCTCTTGTCACCGCTTTATTATTAGGCTTAGCCCTGCCACCACTTGTTCCTTGGTGGATCACCGTCCTTGCAGTCTTCTTTGCCATTGCTTTCGCAAAACAGTTATATGGAGGCCTCGGCTATAATCCGTTTAATCCTGCCATGACAGGGTACGTACTGGTATTAATATCCTTTCCTGTACAAATGACATCTTGGTCACCAGCCAGTCCATTGTGGCAGAGTTCACTGAGTTTCATTGATACACTTGGCTTAATATTCAATGGCCAAACTAGCTCTGCAATAACGGTTGAAATGTTGGTTAATGGTTATGATGGCTTCAGCTCAGCTACGCCCTTAGACAACATGAAGACTCAGTTATCCCAAGGTTTGATGCCTTCAGAAATTCTAAAAACACCTCTCTACTCTGGTTTTACAAGCTCTGGTCTATCAGGACTAGGTTTTGCAGGTGCTGGTTGGCTCTGGGTAAATATCGGATTTCTACTCGGCGGCGTTTATCTTATTTGGAAGCGTTGCATCGCTTGGCAACTTAGCGCATCAATGTTATTAGGCCTCGGAATTACTGCCTTTATATTTAGTCTCGTGTCCGGCGATTCCTATGCATCTCCCCTTCTGCATTTATTCAGTGGTGGAACCATGTTATGTGCCTTTTTTATTGTCACCGATCCGGTTAGCGCTGCAACCTCTGTCAAAGGACGTTGGATTTTTGGTATTGGTGTTGGTCTGTTAACTTGGATAATCAGAACATGGGGGGGCTATCCCGATGCTATTGCCTTTGCCATTTTATTGATGAATATGGCAGCCCCTACAATAGACCATTACACCAAGACCATAGTTTACGGTCATAAAGAAGCTCATGAAGAGGGAAAGAAATGAACTCGGATGGACTTAGCAGTGCAAATAACAGCATGCGTAATGGTATCATCCTCGCTATTTTTGCCTTGGTGACCACAGGTCTTACAGCCTTAACGTGGCTGCTCACTAAAGATCAAATTGAATCGGAAAAAGAGCTTGCTCTATTAAGGGCAATATCTGAACTCGTACCAGCTGAACTCTACACCAATGATCCTTATCGAGACTGTGTATTATTAACCAATGAACAGCTTTTAGGCACTAAAGAGCCACAACACGCCTGGCGCTTAAGAAAACTTGAAGGCGCTGTTGAAAAAAATGTTGCAGTGCTTATAAGCAGTGTAGCCCCAAATGGATATAATGGTGCCATCGAAATTATTGTTGGTCATTACTTAGATAATAAGAGCTTAGATAATAAGAGCTTAGATAAGAAGAACTTACATAAAGCTAGCCTAAATAAGTCTAGACCTCTTAAGACTTCTCTAGCTGGGGTCCGAGTTACTAATCACCAAGAAACTCCAGGCCTCGGCGATAAAATAGAAACCAGAAAAAGCAATTGGATATTACAATTTGCAGACTTAACTACTACTACTAATAACAAAAACAAAAACAAAAACAAAAACTACTGGCAAGTTAAGAAAGATGGCGGTCATTTTGATGCTTTCACCGGAGCCACTATCACACCGCGGGCACTACTTAGTGCAGTGAAAAAGAATATTGATTATTTTCATCAACATCAGCAAAGCATTTTTGCTGCAGAGGCTAATTGCCTTCCTCTCGAAAAGGACAGCGCCCAAAAGGAACAGTTAGATGAGTGACTATAAACAAATCAGCCAAGATGGATTATGGAGCAATAACCCTGCCCTTGTTCAAGTCTTAGGCCTTTGTCCTTTACTTGCGGTTACCAACACTTTTATAAATGGTCTTGGCTTAGGCATTGCTACAATGCTGGTACTTATCGGCTCTAATGTATCGATATCATTAGTAAGAAATCTCATTCCACGAGAAATTAGGATCCCTATCTTTGTAATGATGATAGCGAGCTTTGTAACCATAATTCAGTTATTAATGAATGCCTTTACTTATGAACTGTTCCTAATACTTGGCATTTTCATTCCATTGATTGTGACCAATTGTGTAATCATTGGTCGAGCCGAAGCCTTTGCTTCTCGAAATGATGTGCTACCCTCTTTTGTTGATGGGTTAATGCAGGGACTAGGCTTTACTCTAGTGTTAATTACTTTGGGAGGCTTTCGCGAAATACTAGGTCATGGCACACTCTTTGATGGTGCAGAGCTACTTTTAGGTGATTGGGCTAAAGATATCTCTCTCACACTGTTTAATGTCGATAATGAATTCTTATTTGCCATCTTACCTCCTGGTGCCTTTGTTGGCCTTGGACTGATGATTGCCGCTAAAAATTGGCTCGATTCTCTACAAAAGAAACGTCAAAGAGAATCTAAATTAGCTTTGGATAACAGTAAATTAGCTCTAGATACCTCTAAATAGCTTTTGGCTTTTAAAAAATCTAGCTCTAAATAGCTCTTAAAAATTAAACAAACAGAGAACCGTTAAAACAAAAATGAATAAAACTAAACGCTATGAGATTTTTAGTCGTCTGCGTGAGCACAATCCGAACCCCAAGACTGAATTAAAATATGATTCTGCTTTTGAGTTATTGGTTGCTGTGACTCTGTCGGCTCAAGCTACGGATGTTAGTGTTAATAAGGCAACAGATAAATTGTTTCCCGTTGCTAACACCCCCGAGTCAATTTATGCATTGGGTGAAGATGGCTTAAAAGCCTATATTAAAACTATTGGTCTTTATAATTCTAAAGCTGCGAATGTCATCAAGGCCTGTAAGCTATTAATCGATAAACATAACAGCGTAGTACCCGAAACAAGAGAAGAGCTAGAGGCGTTGCCAGGCGTTGGACGTAAAACCGCTAATGTGGTGTTAAATACAGCCTTTGGTCATGCCACCATGGCCGTTGATACACACATCTTTCGAGTATCAAATCGCACTAAAATTGCTCCGGGAAAAAATGTTGTCGAGGTTGAAAAAAAATTAATCAAATTTATCGATGATGATTTTATAATTGATGCCCATCATTGGTTAATATTACATGGACGCTATACTTGTATAGCTCGTAAACCACGCTGTGGCTCATGTATTATTGAAGATCTCTGTGAATATAAAGACAAGGTAGAATTAGAATGATCTATGGGCAGGACAGAAATCAACTTCGCAGAATTTGGTTTGAAGCTTGGAAAAATCATCAAAATAAAGAAACTTTGATTCCTCTTCATCAAGAACTCATTAATATCATTAAACTGCACCCTGAATATCACCTTATGCTTGATAACCCAGATAACTATTTAGGCAAAGAGTACCTGCCAGAATTTGGCGAAACAAACCCATTTTTACATATGTCAATGCATCAAGGAATTCATGAACAGCTGAGCTCTGATAGGCCTACTGGAATAAGAAAAGTTTATACTAAGCTCTGTAAGAAAATAGGTGACGCCCATGAAACTGAACATGCAATGATGGAAGGTTTTGCAGAAACTCTATGGCAAGCACAACGAACAGGTACTTTGCCTGATGAAAATCAATATCTTAAGCGTATAAAAAAAATGCTCAAATAAACTTGCTCTAGTGCATTATATTAATCATTAATACAATCCCTACAAAAGCATTTTTTGTAAACAATTACCTATAAAACAAGAACATAAAAGTTGTTCCAAGATTTTAGATTCAATATTTATGTATTATTATTAGAAGAATTTATTTATAATGACTTACTACACCAAGAAAAAAATGAATAGAGTAGTTGTTAGATGAAAAAATTACATGAATTCAACAATCGAGAAGAGTGGGTCAATTACGCTATGAATAATATGCGTAACATTGATGCCCAAAGACGTGAAGAAAACGGTGTTGAAATTCTACTTGTAGCTAAGCGTGGTATTATCGGTAAATGGAATGATGAAACCGGTTATGGCTATATTGAAGAATATCGCGATAAACCTAGACAAGAAGAAGATGAAAATACTGATTAAATAAAACGACTCTTTTCCCAATTCCTGAAAGTTATACAAAATCTGTTACAGACTCAAACATTGCTAATATTGCTTTAATTATAAAGAGCTATAAATAATTATAAATAGTTATAAAGAATTATAAAGTTGAAGGCTAAGTCTGAAAATCCCCTAGCCGTCTCTATTTTCCTAGCCTACAACATGCAAATTTACTAAGCAGCGCATTCCGATTCATAAGCAGAAATACTGTAACGGTCAGGTAAGTCTTCAAAACTAAATCCCTGTTCATCCAATATACATCTTAGGCGCTTTAGAGCATCGACTTGAATTTGGCGAATTCGTTCTCTCGTTAAACCTATTTGTTCACTAATAGCTCGTAAAGTTGTTGCCTCATGACCTAAGAGCCCAAAACGTCTGCAAATAACTTCACGATGACGATCGGTTAGTTGAAACAGCCATTCTTCTATCCAATTGGTTGCATCACCATGATGAACTATTTCATAGGGGTCCATCTGGTTAGAGTTACTAAGGGAATCTAAAAGGTTATAGGTAGAATCATAAGATGCGCTAGAATCATATGAAGTTGTTGAATCATTGACGCCAAATAACTTATGGACGCTAGAAACAGGACAAT
>JBLHLI010000152.1:0-6215 GCA_047618765.1 Enterobacterales bacterium
CATCTGTACCAAATTGTTGTAGTTCATTCATTGCAGCTTCCATCATTTTACGACCGCCACTGGTATGGACATTTAGCATCCAAACACCTAGATCTGCTGCTGCTGCACAAGCCTTAGCCACAGTATTGGGAATATCGTGAAACTTCAAATCAAGAAATATTTCAAAGCCTTTATCTTGCAACTGTTTGACTAGTTCAGGACCAAAGCGAGTGTACATTTCTTTACCCACTTTTAAGCGACAGCCATTAGGATCTAAATTATCAGCCATAGAGAGAGCAGAGTTTTTATCAGCAAAGTCCATTGCAATCAGTAATCGCGAAGTATCATTAATCATTTCATGTTCCAGATGCGGTATTTTTTTGTCAATCGAATTTTATTCGCCTTCGATTCCAAGGATTGGTTTAATGGTTCCCCATTCTTTACAACTAGGGCATTTCCAGAATAATGTTTTACCGGAATAACCACAGCCATCACAGCGATAAACAGGCTTTTTATCAATTAGCTTTATTACCAAAGAATGTAGTAATTGTAAGTTATCTCTAGCCGAATCACTAGCGTGTTTGACGTGTAAATCGATAAGATGTTCAAGACCTTTAAGAGAAGGATGTTCTCGGAGATAATTGACAATTATATAGGCTGCTTCTTTATCATTAACTGATGTTTCTAGAAGCTCTGCAACAGTTAATAAAACCGAAACTCCAGCTCCTTGATCTAAACATTCTTTTAAAAATTTTAGTAACTCAGCTTCATTGCCAACTAATCGGTAACAACTGTTCAGATCCGTTAAAACTTCAGACATATAAGCTATGTCTTGATGCCTGACCCGGCGAAAAGAATTAATAGCCTCTTTATTTTTATCGGTTTGCTTGTATATTTGACCTTGTAATATGCTAGCTCTTACAGAATTTTTATCAGCTTTGAGGGCTTTTTTAAGTGCATCTTGGGCTAGTGTTAAATTTCCCGATGAGCGTTCATCTGCTGCAATCTCACACTGAAAGTGTGCAATTTTAGAGCCTTGATTAATACCTGTTATTTTTTCTATTTGATAACTGTACTCTATGGCTTGCGGCCAATCTTTAATTTGTTGATAAATAATGACTAAATGATTGAGGCTCTCAGCTTGATGAGGTTTATCTTTAACAAGTTCTATAAATAAATTTTCTGCTCGGTCAAAAAGACCCGCCGCCATATAGTCATAAGCTAATTCGAGTAATGCTAATTTTCTTATTGCGCCGGTTAGGGCAGGTCTAGCAATTAAGTTTTGATGAATTCTTATGGCACGATCAACCTCACCTCTTCGTCTAAATAGATTACCTAAAGCAAGGTGGGTTTCAACCGTTTCAGAATCAACTTGTAATAATGTAATAAAGGCATCAATAGCTTTATCGGGTTGTTCGTTAAGCAGAAAGTTTAAACCTGTAAAATAGCCCGGTGCTAAACTACGCCCCAACATTTTACCTTTTGGTGCTTTTCTTCCTATCCTGTAGCCTGACCAAACGGCTAAAGGTAAAAGAAACAGTAACAAGGGCAGTAAAAAGTCCAGCATTAATAGGTGTCCTTCACCGGAAGAGCTCTTAGATTAGACAATTCTTGGTTATTAAGGGCAACTGCTTTATTTAATTTTCGTAGATCTAATCGTAGTTTCAGATAACTGCCCGAGATTAATAGCAAACTCATCAAGCCACCTATAGCAAAACAGGCTAATAAGAGATAGGTAAGTCGAACGTCATCTTTGCCAATAAAATAATTGATAGTAATTATACCGTCATTTAACGCAGCAAAAGCGGCGGTTACACCTAAAAATAAGATAACTAAAAAAAACTGAAAAAGTGCTCTCACAGTCCCACTCCTAAATAAATCTTTAACAAATGGCAAAAAAAAAGGTACGCCTATGTAGCATACCTTTTCAAATAATTTTAGTCCTATTACTACCTTTTCAATGCATCATTTACGCGTTCACGTAATTCTTTGCCAGGCTTAAAATGGGGTACAGATTTACCTTCAAGGGTAACAGAGTCTCCCGTTTTAGGGTTTCTGCCCACTCTTGGGGCCCGATAATGAAGTGAGAAACTACCAAAGCCTCTAATTTCAATTCGTTCACCTTCAGCTAGGGCTTGAGCCATATGTTCAAGAGTGGTTTTTACTACAAGTTCCACATCTTTGAATGATAATTGAGTCTGTTTGTTTGCTAAACGCTCAATTAATTCTGATTTTGTCATTGCCATAATTTCTCAAATTACCTTAATCAATTTGGAATAAAATAATAGTTATTCCAAATACTCTATATCTTAAGTACTAAATATTAGAAGTTAATATCTAATGTTACTCTCTAATATTACTACAGCATTTTCTAAAAAAGCGATTAATTTCAATAGTATAGCGAATTTAAGCCAAAATGCAAAATTAAATAGATGGTTTAATCTTAGTCTATTCCGATATTGGTTATTACATTGCCTGTCTGTACTATCAAAAAGTTCTATCTGTACTATCAAAAAGTTCTATCTGTACTATCAAAAAGTTCTATCTGTACTATCAAAAAGTCCTATCTGTACTATCAAAAAGTCCTATCTGTACTATCAAAAAGTTCTATCTGTACTATCAAAAAGTCCTATCTGTACTATCAAAAAGTTCTATCTGTACTAACAGAAAACTCTGTCTATACAAACAAAACAGCCGGCAAAAAACGGCTGTTAATAAACAATTTAGACAATAATATTATTCGTCAGAACTGCTCACTTTTC
Organism: Enterobacterales bacterium; assembly: GCA_047618765.1. Lineage (GTDB taxonomy): Bacteria > Pseudomonadota > Gammaproteobacteria > Enterobacterales. The sequence goes on from JBLHLI010000152.1 coordinate 2,742, forward strand.
ACTTTAGCAACACGACCAGAGCAGGAAGATAAATAGCCTATTCAGTATAGAATTCAAAAACACTATGCATATCCAATAAGTTATCTCTAGATAGTGTTTGTTTGATTATAGGCACTGTAAGTAGTTGTAATGCCGAAACAATACCAATGACCGTTAGGCCTTCACTTTTGACCAGGCTAAATAAAGCATGCTCTGTAAGCATCAATAAATTATCTGCATCGATCATTGATTGGGCTACTCCACTAAAGGGAGAGAGTGAATAAGCAAAAGTTATTTCTTCAGTAAAGTGATTATTGGTTGATGATAAAGTTTCTGTGAATAAATCACGTATAGAATTAATCTGTGCAATTACTTCCTGATTACTTGCAACGAAATTAACAATGCCTAATTGATCTTCGTTCCAGAGCACAACTACAGCATCTTTTGGAAGAATTGAAGGTACGTTTTTAGCAAATACTTCAAATTGTTTTTTCGACTTCGCTTTGTCAAATTCTGCAAAAGGTACCTTTAACAACATCAACGATAATTGCCCTTCCAGCTCAGCAGGTTTTACTGAATATTGATTTAACCAACTCGAGGTAAGTTGCAGCAAATCACAAAGGTATTTTTGTTTAGGCAGGCCAGTAGCAAAGTCCAGATTAGTACTTTTTTCTAGCTGAATAAAATTCTGTTTTAACAATTCATTACTTTGTACATAAACTTCTGACTGTTCTTCTACTTTTATATTGATTCTGTTCTGAAAATACTCTTGTTCAGTCATTCGTTTTGCTTGCAAACGAATAACCATCAATAACAAAATACTAAATAACAAACCATACAACGCAAAGGCCCACCAGGTTGCCCAGGGCGCAGGTAGCACTTTAACTTTTAGATTAACTGAATCATCACTCCAGACACCATCGTTGTTACTACCACGTACTTTAAGCAGATAATTTCCTGAAGGTAAATTAGTAAAAGTTGCACGATTTAAATGACCAAGTTGAATCCAATTTTTATCTAATCCTTCAAGTTTATACTGATAGTTGTTTTTCCTTGGCTGTGTATAGTCTAGAGCTGCAAAATCAAAGGACACCAGATAGTCATTATGATCGAAGGTAATCTCCTGCAACTCAGATAAGGGTTGTTTGAATAATAAACGTTCATTGCCATTGAAGACATTAGTAATAACGACTTTTGGAACGTTAGTGTTCGATATAATTTGTTGAGGAAAAAATGCACTAACACCTTTTTCACCACCAAATAACATCTGACCATTATTTAATTTTAGCATGACACCCTGATTGAGTTCATTGAAATGAATTTCGTCTGCTAAATTGAAATGTTTAATGTTATTCGTTTCGGGATCAAGGCGACTAACTCCTCGTGATGTGCTGATCCAAATAAAGCCATCGTCATCTTCAAGAACACCATTGACAGTACTGCTGTTAAGACCGTTTTGTACCGTGTAATGTTGAAACCTGTTAATACCCTGTCGCCTGTCTTCAGGTTCCCAACGGTTTAATCCATTTCCCTGTGTACCAATCCAGAAGCGACCTTTTGAATCCTGAAAAATTGACCAGGCTGAATCACTGGATAAACTTTCAGAATTATCTTCCTGATGTGTAAAGTTGATAAATTTATGCGTATTTTTATCAAGGCGAGATATCCCTCCACCATCAGTTGCAACCCAAATATAACCTTCATCATCTTCCATCAACATAAAGGCATTATTACTAACGAGAAAGTCGCTGACTATATAATTACTGTTTTGAGATACATTCTCTTTAGTATCATTTACTAATGATGTATTTTTATTATCAGCGCCATAACGCTTGAATTGTGTAGTGATTTTATCAAGTCTATTAATACCTGCACCAAAGGCTGAAATCCATATTTCGCCATCACTATCTTGAATAATATCGGTAATTCCATTGGCTGATAAACTGTTTTCATTTTGTTCAGAGTGTTGATAATGAGCAAGCTCTTGCAGATCTTCAGAATAAACTTTCACTCCCTCAGGAATTGAACCTACCCATAATTGCTGTTGATTATCCATCAATAAACTTGTTATAAATTTGGCCGTCTTTCCAGAGCCATCGGAGTTTTTAACTAGACCAATTTTATTTGTTTCAGGATCAAAAGAGTTTAATCCCCCTCCAAAGGTACCGACATAGAAAGCGCCACTATTTGTTTCAGCAAAGCCATAGACCATATCATCACTAAGGGTTATAGGATCTTCACTGATCTGTCGATAATGAGCAAAGACTGCATTAACAGGATTCCATTGATTTAATCCTGAGTTTGTTCCTAGCCAAATTAAGCCGGCATTGTCTTGAAAAATAGCCAGTACTCTGTCACTACTGAGTCCATAGGGTTGTGAGGGTTTCTGCTTAATATTTAGAAAATTATTAGATGCTGGTTGATAAATACTCACCCCTTCAGCTGTGGCCATCCATAATTTTTTTTGACTATCTTCAAATATTTGATAAACACGATTATGGCTTAAACTTTTATTGTCAGTCGGGTCATTCATGTAATGGGTAAATGTTTTTGAAAGTTCATCAAACCGATTAATACCACCGCCTCGAGTCGCCAGCCATATCCGCCCATTACTATCTTCTATAATGCTTCTGATACGATTATGTGAAATTGTTCCTTGAGTATTTTCTTGCTGTAAGAAATGAAAGATTGCCTTATCATTCCTTGTGATGAGTAATGCACCTTTACCGTCTGTTCCGATCCACATTCGATTGCGTGAATCTTCAAAAATTGCCCGTACATCTGAATTATTAAGAAGCGCTAAATGTTCGTTACGGCTTACCTGATAGTTTTCCTGATTAATGATGAAAACACCAAATTCTTCAGTACCAACCCATAATTGCTCAGAAGAATCGACAAAAATACTGTTCAGACGGCTAACAACTTCACCTTGTTCATTCTTTATGATCAGGCGTTCAAAATTTTCATTTTCTGCATTGTAGCGATTAAGACCGGCACTCGTTGCAACCCATAAATTTCCCTGTTTATCTTCAAGTAAATCTCTGATCACGTCATTGGATAGACTGAAAGGGTCATTGTCATCATGGCGAAAAATCTTTAATTCACGACCATCATAACGATTCAAACCTTCTTGAGTACCGAACCACAAGAATCCTGTTTTATCTTGAAAAATAGTTTGTACTGTTTTCTGTGATAAACCATGTTCAGTTGAAATATGCTTAAAGTTTGTATTCTCTAAGCCATTTGCCAATATCGAAAAAGGAACATATAACAAGTACAGCACTATCAAAATTCTACTAAAATTAATTGCCATTGTTTAACCTTTAATACACAAAAGCCGTGACATTTAGCACGGCTTTATACTTAGATTTTAGTCTGTTGCGATTTATTCTTGGTCTACCCAAACATTGACGGTAATCGAAGCATCATTCCAGATTGAACCATCATTCCAGATTGAACCATCATTCCAGATCGAACCATCATTCCAGATCGAAC
>JBLHLI010000153.1:0-6170 GCA_047618765.1 Enterobacterales bacterium
CTTAAACCATTGAGAGGTAGTGGGTAAGTGTTAATAGCGTCTAATTTCATAAAACGACTATACTTAAGTTAAACTTAAGTATCCATCAATTTTTATCGTTTGTCACAAACCCTGCTAAACTTTATATTAGATTCACTTTCCAACAGATATGAATTTTCATATCTTTACTTACATAAGGTGAATCACCATGTCTAAATTATTAACCATAGCATATATAGCAGCATTAACAGTATCTTTAGCGAGTAGCTCACTGTTGGCTAACAACAATAGCAGTAGCTACAGCTTTAATAAACTTACCGAATCTTTATGTGAAAGTGCCAAAGAAGATCGCGTTCTAAATTTAAGAAGACAGTTACGAAATGCTCGATCACACATAAGAGAAATTTATCTTGATATTGACTGTGACGGAGAATCATTATTAACTGTCGCTGAAGATAATCAATCAAATACAGTGATTAAATATCTGGAACTGAAAGCAAACCCATTACATTTAGCCAACATTAGTAATTAAATTGCACTATAGGATGGCACTGAAAGCAGAAGATTGATGTTTTTGGTGTCTACTATAGAGTTGTGGCTCATTTATTAAAGTACTATTTTCATACCACGCTAATTTTGCTGCCAGCTGAGTCACTTCACCTATAATAATTAAGCCGGGCGAAACAACTTGGTTTTGCTCAATTAACTCAGGAAGTTCCTTTAACACACCAGTCACAACCCTTTGATTGCTTAAAGTGCCATTTTCAATAATTGCTATAGGGGTGCTGGCGTTTCGACCATTTTTGACCAATTGCTCGACTAAGAACTGATTACGAAGTAAGCCCATATAGACAACCAGTGTCTGATTGTCACGGGCCAAACTTTTCCAATCCAAGCAATCCTCTGATTTTTTGCAGTGGGCAGTGATAAAGGTTAAAGACTGGGCATAATTTCTATGGGTTAAAGGAATGCCTGCATAACTGGCACAGCCCACAGCGGCGGTAATACCTGGAACCACTTCAAAGGCAATATTCTGCTCAGCTAAATATTCTAGTTCCTCACCCCCACGGCCAAAGATGAAAGAGTCACCGCCTTTTAATCGAACCACGGACAATCCCTGTCGTGCATAGAATACCAATTTATTATTGATATCTTGTTGCTTGGCACTTTTAGACAGGGCTCTTTTACCTACATCAATTAATTTGGCATCTTTTCGAATACTTAACATAATGTCATTACTGATCAGGGAATCATGCAGTACAACATCAGCCTTCTGTATCAATTTAAGCGCTTTGACTGTTAATAAATCGGAATCCCCAGGTCCTGCACCTACTAGATATACTTTACCCTGAGTTGGAACAGCATTTATATACTGGTTCAGACTATGCTCTAGGGGTTCAGTGGTCGCTATAGAGCCATCAAATGCTCGTTCTAGGTACCATTCCGAAAAGTTGCGTCGCTGTTTCAGATTACTAAAAGTAGATTTTAGCTTTGGACGCAATATCTTTAGTTTATCAAGCAGAGTATTGAGATTTCTCGGTAATAAGTATTCAATTTTTTCTCTTATTTTCCGGGCTAGTACAGGGGATACCCCTCCAGTTGAAATCGCAATAAGTAATGGGGAGCGATCAACAACAGCAGGCATGATAAAACTACTGAGCTCTATGTCATCGACTACATTGACCCAAATGTTTCTTGCCTGGCATAGCTCACTTATATGCTGGTTAACCGTTTTATTATTGGTTGCACAGATCACCAGATCAGTATTAATGAAATGACTGCTATCGGCTTTTTGCTTAATCATTTGAAAGTTATGAATATTAGCTAATTGTTCAACCTCGAGACTAAACTCTGGACTGATGATTGTCACTTGAGCACCTGCCTTGATGAGGTGTTTTAGTTTTCTAAAGGCAACCTCGCCAGCTCCTACTAAAACACAGTATTTTTTTTCTAACCTGACGGTGATCGGTAAATATTCCATCTGCAATGGCTCCCAAATTGTTCAGCTTGCTATCTCAACATCTTTTGGCCTATTACAAAAATAAGTAAATACACTATTCATATAACAAAAGACTATATCGGCTATAGTTTTTAGGAAGAACCTCTGTTATTATGGACATCTTTACGTTTAGACGTCTATACTTATTTTAATTGAATACTGAGATAAGGACAGAGATCGGGAACAAACAATGAAATTGCAACAATTAAAATATTTAGTCGCTATTGAGGAGAATAACCTCAGTATCTCTAGGGCGGCTGAGAAGATTTTTACTTCTCAGCCTGGCATTAGTAAACAACTCAGGCTTTTAGAAGAGGAGCTCGACTGCCAGATATTTAGTCGCAATGGTAAGCAATTAGTTAGCGTGACTCCTCTTGGCACAGAAATCATTCATCGATCACGAAATATTTTACAAGAAATGAATAACATCAAGCGTCTCAGTAGTGAGAAAAATATTACTACAGAAAACACCACCATCAGTTTAGCGACTACTCAGACTCAAGCAAAATATGTATTGCCCTCAGTCTTTACTCAATTTCATAAAATTTATAAAAACTTAAAAATTGAAATAGAACAGGGCAGTACTGAGCAAACACTCGAGCTGCTTAGTAAGGACAAAGTAGATTTTGCCATCATATCAGGTAATTTAAATTTGCACTCAGACATCATTAAAATACCTTGTTATCAGTGGCATCGTTTGGTTATTTTTCCATTGGATCACCCCCTAGGTGAATTAAAGAATATTACCCTAAAAGATATTGCTCAGTATCCTTTGATAACTTACAACATGAAATCGAAGCGCAACTCAACCTTGATCGAAGCAGCTGAAGCAGAGAATCTTGATTTAAATATACTTTTTACCGCTCAGGATGCTGATGTCATTAAAACTTATGTACGAAGTGGTATGGGAGTTGGCATCATAGCCAGTATGGCTTTGGATACAAAGGCAGATAATGATTTAATTGGTTACTCAACTAAGGAAATATTAGCTCGTTCCACTACCTGGTTAATTTTTAAAAAAGGTACTTTTATTCCAACTTATATGAAAGATTTTGTTAAAATTTTTGCTCCCCATATCAGTCATGAAATTATCACTAGTTATCTGGCTGAAGATAACCTCATTGACGCAACACAAGACGATGTAGATGAGCAATTACCAATGCATGAACAATGGGATATTTAGTAAAGTCATCTTTTGGCATCTTGATTATTGATTATTGGTTATTGGTTAACCATATCAAAATGCAGACCACATTCTCGTAGGCGTCCACCAAACCTTGTTTGTTCTTCATTCAAATCGGCACTGAGGGGCACAGTACTGTGGGTATCACCAATGGACACATAACCCTTTTCCCATAATGGATGATAAGGCAACTTGTGTTTACTCAAGTATTGATGTAATTGCTGATTTGACCAATCTAGAAGTGGATGTACTTTAACTCTGTCTTTAAATGTTTGTACAAAGGGAAGATTGGTTCGCGTACTGGATTGACTTCGTCTTAATCCGGCAAACCAGGTACCAATATTCAGTTCTTTCAAGGCTCTGTTCATGGGCTCAACTTTATTCATCTGATTATAATCCTGAAGAGCCTCTGTACTTTGGCTCCAACGTTGACCAAAGCGAACTTCCTGCCAGACATTGCTGATATTGCTTTGGTACACCTTAATATTTAATTTCAGTTGCTCTGTTAATTGATCAACAAACTGGTAAGTTTCAGGAAATAAATAACCAGTATCAATAAACAATACTGGGATATCAGGATAAGCCTGAGTTAGCATATGTAAACTAACTGCAGATTGAGCTCCAAAACTTGATGACAGGGCAAAATTACCTGGCAGATATTGTAGTGCAAATGAAACTCTATCCTCAGCTGTTAATTTGGCTAACTGTTGATTTGCATTATTGAGAAAATCACTGTCAATTGAAGGTATGATTTCCACCTCAAAACTGGTTTGATTATTCATGAAAGTCGAGACCATTGGTAACGGCTTTTATAAAGCCTTTACGTATAACAAAATCACCAAAATACTCCTCGATATTTTTTTCGGCTGCATAGTCCGCGAGCAATGGTTCAAGCTCATCTAAAATTTGAATTTCATTAATATTTTCCCGATAGAGTTTATTCAACCGCTCACCTTTATGACTTGCACCAAGGTAAAGATTGTATTTTCCTAGGGCTTTACCTACTAAACCAATTTCACCAAGAAAGGGTCGTGCACAACCATTTGGGCAACCAGTCATACGGATATTAATAGCCTGATCTTGTAGATTGAATTTACCAAGTAACTGTTCAAACTTAGTAATAAAAGTGGGTAAATAGCGCTCTGCTTCTGCCATGGCAAGACCACAGGTTGGAAAAGCAACACAGGCCAAAGAGTTCAATCGTGTGGGTGATTCAACAGCACCAGTACTGATATTATGTTTAGATAGCAACTGCTCAATCTGTGCTTTGGTTTCAGTAGTGATGTTACTGATAATCAGGTTTTGATTGGGACTAATTCGAAACTCACCCTGATGTATATGTGCAATTTCCAGTAAACCAGAAAATAAACTACTATTGTCACTATCAATAATTCTGCCACTGTGAATATAGAGAGTAACATGCCAATGACCATCTTCAGTTTTAAGCCAACCATAACGATCGCTATTATGTACAAACTCAAAATCACGGGCAACATCTAATGTAAACCCAAGATATTGCTCAAGCTTCAGTTTAAATTTATCGATGCCTAAACGGTCAATAGTGTATTTCAGGCGAGCCAATTTTCTCACTTCCCGATTACCAAAATCACGCTGGACTTTAACTACCTGCTCAGCGACTTCGAGTACTTTATCCGGGGTGCAAAAACCAATGACATCAGCAACACGTGGATAGGTCGCATTATCATTATGACTTGAACCCATTCCGCCACCCACGGTTACGTTAAAACCGATTAACTGACTATTTTCAACGATGGCAATAAAACCCAGATCGTTGGCATAAACATCAACGTCGTTAAAAGGTGGAAGTGCTATGGCAGTTTTAAATTTTCGTGGTAAATATGTGTCACCGTAGATAGGCTCAGTGGTGTCCTCAACTTTTTTACCATCAAGCCAAATTTCATGAAAAGCGTTAGTATTGGGTAATAGATGATTGCTGATCTTTTGCGCCCAGCCATAAACTTCCTGATGTAATTTCGAGGTTTCAGGTAAAGGGTTTGCCATAACATTACGGTTTACATCACCGCAAGCAGCAATGGTATCTAACAAACTTTTATTGATACCAGCAATGGTTGATTTTAAGTTCCGTTTGAACACTCCATGCCACTGAAATGCCTGTCGAGTGGTTAAACGCAGACTATTATTAGAGTATTCTTTTGCAAGCTCTGCCAAGGTTATATATTGTTTTGCAGTGGCTATACCTCCAGGAACTCTGGCTCGGATCATGAAAGAATAAAGAGGCTCTAATTTTTGCTTACGCCGTTCATTGCGCAAGTCACGATCGTCCTGTTGATAGCTGCCATGAAATTTAATTAGCATAAAATCATCTTCAGCAACGGCACCTGTTACCGGGTCAACTAAACTTTCAGTGATGCTACCTCGAAGGTAGTTACTTTCTGCTTTAATACGCTCAACATCACTGTGTGTTGTTGGATCATAATTACTCATAACAAATCTCTTTAATTTTTAATCTTAAATTTTCTGATAGACTAGCGCCCAGCACTACAGCGAAGTCTGAACAAAAGGTTAATAAACATCTCTTTGGTAGCGTTTATTTTTTCGCAACAGTCTCAAATACTCTTTGGCCTGCTCAGGGGATTTCTTACCCTCAGCCTCAATAATGGTTAGCAAGGTTTGCTCAACATCCTTGGCCATTTTTTTGATATCACCACAAACGTATATACTGGCTTCATCTTTTTCTAGCCACTGCCAAACTTCAGCAGCATTTTCCAGCAGACGGTCTTGCACATAAATTTTATCTTGTTGATCTCTTGAAAAGGCTAGATCAAGTTTTGTTAATAAACCCTTTGTAAGATATTGCTTGAATTCATTTTGATAAAGGAAGTCAGTATTAAAATTAGGATTGCCAAAAAATAACCAGTTTTTCCCACTAGCTTCACTGGCATCCCGCTGTTGTAAAAAAGCTCTAAATGGAGCAATTCCAGTACCCGGACCAATTAAGATAATATTTTTATGATCCTCAGGTAGTCT
>JBLHLI010000154.1:0-6151 GCA_047618765.1 Enterobacterales bacterium
TGCAACTCTAAACGAGAATGTTCACGCCGCGCTAAAAGGCCCATCATAGACTTTCTCAGTTTAGATCTTAGTTGTGCGTCATCGTCAGTCATTCGCTAGGGTCTTATTATATTAATAGTATCATCTTAATATCATCATTTTAATAATACCGTCTTCATATTAAAATCAAAAAAAAGCCTACAATTAAGAAAGTAGGCTTTAGCAATAATCAGACTAGTATTAGTTAGTTGCGCTAGAAATACGAAGTCTTATCTAGTTTTAATACTAAGCTTTTACTTCTTCAAGTATAGGTCCATCGTCACTATCTGCCTTAGGTTTTGTTAATAGTTCTTCTCTGATTCTTTTTTCAATTTCGTTTGGAATCTCAGGATTTTCTTTAAAATGTTTAATCACATTCATTTTACCCTGTCCAATACGATCACCGTTATAACTATACCAAGAGCCAGCTTTTTCAACAAAACCAAGCTTAACCCCGATATCAATAATCTCACCTTCTAAACTAGTTCCTTCACCATATAAGATTTGGAACTCAGCTTGTTTAAATGGAGGTGCAACTTTGTTTTTAACGATTTTTACTCTTGTTTCATTACCAACAATTTCATCACCCTGTTTAACAGCTCCAATACGGCGAATATCAAGTCTTACAGATGCATAAAACTTCAGAGCATTACCACCAGTAGTTGTTTCTGGGTTACCAAACATAACACCAATTTTCATTCTTAACTGATTGATAAATATAACTAAACAGTTAGAGCGTTTAATGTTTCCAGTGATTTTTCGTAAGGCTTGAGACATTAGTCTTGCCTGTAGTCCCATATGAGAATCTCCCATATCACCTTCAATTTCAGCTTTAGGTGTCAAGGCCGCTACAGAGTCAATGACGATAATATCTACTGCTCCTGAACGAACTAACATATCTGTAATTTCTAATGCTTGCTCGCCGGTGTCTGGTTGAGAAACAAGTAACTCATCGATGTTAATACCGAGTTTTTCAGCGTAGCTTGGGTCAAGTGCATGTTCCGCATCAACAAAAGCAGCAGTTCCGCCATTAGCCATACAACTTGATATTGCTTGCAGAGCCATGGTTGTTTTACCTGAAGATTCAGGACCATAAATTTCAACAACACGACCTTTAGGTAAGCCACCTATGCCAAGGGCAATATCAAGACCTAATGAGCCAGTTGATATTACATCGATACCACGAGAAAGAGCATTAGTATCTCCCATTCTCATGACAGAACCTTTGCCGAATTGTCGGTCAATTTGGCCTAGTGCTGCTTCTAATGCTTTTTTCTTGTTGTTATCCATGGGAAAATCTCCAAAATATCATAAAATTTTAATTGTTAATGTTAACGCTCTGCTATTGATAAAAACAGAACAATAACGTTACTAAAGTGTTGCCAATAAGTATTTCAAAAAACACTGTAAATCTAAATTGATAATATCTGAAAAACTTGTAGTCCTTTGGATCTTTTTCATTCTGGATGAGCCATTTAAGTTTCAAAAATTATTTATTCAATGCTTGTTAACTTGAGCAGATCATATACTACTTGCATGAGTAGTATCAAGCATTTTTAACAATATATTTTACGGCACCTTTAATTGCAGCTTTAGCTGCCTGAAATCTGATGGAATCTCTATCTCCATCAAAATAAAAACATTCCGTTACCGTTTCGTAGTTCTTACCAGACCAAGAAATCCACACCATACCTATGGGCTTTTCTTTACTGCCACCACCGGGTCCAGCCACGCCACTAGTGGCGATGGAGATATTTGACTGACTGTTTTTTATAGCACCTTCAGACATCTCTGAAACCGTTGGTTGGCTGACTGCTCCAGAACTAGTTAGAGTGCTTTGCTTAACACCTAGCATCTGCTTTTTAGCATGATTGGTATAGGTTATAAAAGCACAGTCAAACCACTCAGATGACCCTGGTTTATCTGTAAATAGTTTTGATATAAGCCCACCCGTACAAGATTCAGCTGTACAAATGGTCAACCGTCTTTTGACAAGTTGAGTATTTAACTGACTTATTTCTTTCTGTAAATCCATGTCGTTTGGCCTTGATAAGGGACTTAATTAAGTCTATGTTTGATATATTCTAAGCTATTTTATATTCGTTAGTAGTAGAGTAAATTACTATGAAATTATACTCAATATCACACTAAAATATAGTAAGTAAGCCGGAAAGTTTTTATTGGTAGGATTTTAACTGATTTAGAATAGTTATTTACTTTTTTTTTCAATTTTATACTTTTTATACAGTTGTTGTAATTCACCCGTTTTACGCAGTTTAGTCATACCTTCATCGAGGGCATCAGCATAGGCTTGTGAATTAGGATTATTAGGAGAAAAGCCAATATAAACTTCTTGGCTTAATCCTTCTCCAGCCTCTTTGATTGAGAGACTTTCTATCTGATTGTCATGATAATGTTGTACTACTCCTCTCACACCGATGAAAGCATCGATTCGATTTCTTTTGAGCAGTGATGTAAGTCGATTAACTGCAGTATCATCAGAAATAATAGTAACCCTTGATTTATTATTTTTGTTAATCTCGATATAAGCATTAATAGCATCTCCATAATAATAATTGCTTGTCACTCCGAGATTTAATGATTCTAATGATTTGATTCCGGTATATTTCCAATCACTTTCATTGAGAACATAAAATATATTATGAACAACATGCAGATGATTTTTAGGATAAATAAGTTCCGGTGCATCTGCCTTTGCTGGTCCAACTAGTCCTTGATATTGATTTGCCATAACTTGTCTAATTGCTCTTTGCCAAGGAACTTGAACATATTTAATTGTATGACCTTTTCTGGCAAGAGAAAACTCAGCAACATCCATTAAGAAACCTCGATTCTCATCTAAAGGATTACAATTATATGGGCACCATTCATCCGCAGACAATACAATTTCATCAGCAGTTGTGATTGTAGTAAAATTGAAAATACATAGATAAATCATCTGAAATACAGCTATTTCAATCTTAATGTTTTTCAACGAATTGTAAGCAATTATCACTTTTTATGCCTTTGTATCTTCAGTAAGTTATTTATCATTCTACCTATTAACGTCATATTGAATCAACTAGGTTACCAATCCACTTCACTATATAGATTAACTTCATTTATTCAGGTGTGAGACTTTCTTATCGATGACTAACTTTAGCATAAGCTTTTTGCAAATAACCAATAATTTCTGGGAATGACACTTCAGCCTGATTATCGACAACATTATAATTCACTTATTATTCAATATTCATATACAAATACCGATATAAATAGCTACTAAAGTATAAAAATGATGAATCAGCTCAGCTCCTTACTATATGTATTTTGAATAGAATGTCATTATAATTATTCATTGGTTTTATAATGCTTTCAGCTTTAGCATAAATATCTAAATCAAAGTTTATTGTCAGTTTTGATTACACATCATCAGGATGTAATACAGTCCATATATGGCTCCCCCTTATATGAGGCTAATTTGAATATATAAAGGAGACTCAATGTCTGTAATCGCTCTGTTAGAAAAACGCTATTCAACTCGTGCTTATTTGGATACCCCTTTATCACAAGAGCTTTTAGAGACTATTTTTGGACAAGCGCAACGCTCTCCTTCAAATTGCAATGTACAACCTTGGCAAACGTGTGTGGTTTCTGGAAAGAAAAAAGACGCTCTGAAGGATGATTTAATGGCGACAGTAATGAGTGGGAGTCCACCAAATCCTGATTTTAACTGGTTACCTAAATATGAAGGTATTCATAGAGAGCGTCAATTTGGCTCAGCTAATGCACTTTATAGTACAATTGGCGTTACTCGTGAAGATAAACGTGGCCGTCAATTATCCATGGTACGCAATTGGAGTTTTTTTGATGCTCCCCATGTAGCCTTTTTCACCATGGATAAATATTTGGACATTATGGGTGCCGTTGACTTAGGAATATATGCGCAAACTCTTTCCTTGATTCTCTCCGAACATGGATTATCATGTTGCATGCAAGGTGCTTTAGGTCAATTTCCTGATCCTGTTAAGAAAGCCTTAAATTTACCAGAGCAACGAGGCGTTTTATTTGGCATGTCATTTGGTTACGCTGACGAAAATGCTCCGGTAAATAACACCCGTACTGATCGCGAAGATATTGCAAATGCTGTTGCCTTTTTCGATTAGTTATCAGTGGATAATAAGAACACTGTATTTCAAATTACCTAACCTTAGGAAGAAACATGGAATTAATCGATTTAGCAATAAATGAAAAAATTGCAATAATTACTTTAAAAAATGGCAAAGTTAACGCTATTTCACATCAAGTAATAACAGAAATAAATAGCGCCTTAGATCAAGCAGAGACCGCAGGCGCCGTAGTGATTATCGCCGGTCAGCCCGGCATATTTTCAGGCGGCTTTGACTTAAAGACGATGAAAGAGAGTTCAGATTCAGCCGTTTCTCTGGTTAATAATGGTTCAAAATTAACTCGCCGTATGTTGTCATTTCCGTTTCCCATTATTGGTGCTTGTACGGGGCACGCTGTTGCCAAAGGTGCCTTTTTGTTACTCTGTTGCGATGTTCGTATAGGATGCAAAGGCGCATTCAAAATAGGCCTAAATGAAGTCGCTATTGGAATGACCATGCATCATGCAGGGATCGCCATGGCTGGTAATCGAATACCCATTAACTATTTAACGCGTTCGGTGATCAATGCTGAATTATTCAATCCCGAAACTGCAGTGATGGCTGGCTTTCTCGATACAATAGTCGAACCAGAGCAATTAATGGAAACAGCAATGGCTGCGGCTAATCAATTGCTTGCACTCAATATGACCGCACATCTCGGTACTAAATTAAAACAACGAAAAGAGTTATTAAGTGCACTAGATGCCGCTATAGAAATTGATGCAGAGATGACTTTGAATTTATAGGAAAATAAGTGATGCAGAATAATATAACTTACAAAAGTATGACCGTAGCAATTGACAATAACGTAGCACATATCAGGTTAAACCGTCCCGATGCTTTTAACGCCATGAATGTAGATTTTTGGCAAGAGTTTCCACAAATAATTAATGAAATTAATAATGAGGCGGCCGCACGAGTCATTGTCATTTCATCTACAGGAAAACACTTTTGTGCAGGTATGGACTTGGCGGTTTTTACTGAAGGAAACCAAGGCAAAAATCTAGAGCTTGGACGAAAACATGAGCAACTTCGCCGTACCGTATTAAAACTGCAAGAATGTTTTAACGTCGTTGAAAAAGCTCGTATGCCTGTATTAATGGCCATTCAAGGTGGTTGTATTGGTGGGGCGGTAGATATGATAAGCGCTGCAGATTGTCGCTATTGTACCGAAGACGCCTTTTTTAGTATAGAAGAAACTAAGCTAGGTATGACTGCAGATTTAGGTACTCTACAACGATTACCCAAGTTAATTTCAATGGGCATAGTAAAAGAGTTAGCCTATACCGGTCGTAGAATGCCAGCTACAGAAGCTAAAGCAGTGGGACTAGTTAATAACGTTTATCCAGATCAAGAACAGATGATAGCGGCAGTAATGGAAATTGCTATGGATATAGCCAGCCGTTCCCCTTTAGCTGTTTTAGGTTGTAAAGAAATGATCAACTATGCTCGAGATCACTCCGTTAGTGATAGTTTACATTATATGGCCGTATGGCAAAGCGGTATGTTTCAGCCGCAAAACGATATGATGGAAACATTTACTGCTAAAGGTGAAAAACGAGAGCCTAAGTTTGATAACCTAAGCAAAATTGATAATTCAGGTGTTTTGTAGATAACTGTAAGCTTTAACCCTTATTAAGAAACTAACCTTTTAGGCATATTAACAATGCTAAAAAAATAATCCTTTCGCTGTGCTTATTATATGGATGTATATATTTAAGTACTGCATGGTATTTTTCTTCGAAAATATTAATACTACCGATCACAGAATGTCGCGTAGAACGTTTTGTATATTGCGGAAAACCTAGTGAACAAGGAATCGTTTTTGAAGAAATAAGTTTTAAAAGTAGTGACGGTTTAACAATACCTGGTTGGTATATGCCTGCTGCTGAAAATACTAAGCAGTCAGTTTTAATCGTTCATGGCCGTACATCAAACCGCACCGAAGGTATGCGTTATGCAAA
>JBLHLI010000155.1:0-6112 GCA_047618765.1 Enterobacterales bacterium
CCTTTGTTATCAATATAAACCATGGAGCAATATAAACTGTGACCACCACGGTTTTTGGCTCTTTCAATAATTCCAAGATAAATTGAAACACCAGTTTCTTTAACTGTTGCGCAAACTTTATCAAGCTCACCATTTTCTATCTGTACAGCTTGTTTCATATAATGAGCGTGAATAACTTTTTGGTCGGGAGCATTAAAGCGAGCACCAGAGGTTAATTCGATCCAAAAAGGATAGCCCGGAACCAAGGCCTCACCGAAGGCGAGTAGTTCTATTTCTTCACGCTTTGCTTGATGAATGTAATCAATGACTTTGGATAGAGTTTCTTCTCTGTTTAACCAGACTGGTGCAATTTGAGCTAAGCCAACTTTTAGGTGATCTGTACTCATTTATTTAGTCCATTAACATTTTATCTACTGAGCAAATCTTATAGTGTTTACAAATAAATCCTCTAGTCTCTGGTAGCTCACCGAGACCATCAATTCCTTTATCTTTCATTTGTAGTTCGAATTGCTCTATTTTGTCATTATAATCTTTTAATAATTTATTTTTTAGATCCGTTTTTAGAAATGAATAATTTAATGAGTTTCTAGAAAGTAATTTTATTTCATCCCAACTGAGATCAAATTCAGTCACAGCGACAAAGAATTCATCGGTCATTGTTGAATCCCACATACCTCGGTCATCAGTTGAAAGTGCTACAGGTATTCCTCCTCGAAGATAGGAAGGGAAGGGATGCTGTTTAAAATCATCGATATAATTAAGTAAAATATTACTGATTAAATTGATCTCGATTAGGTAAGGTCCTTGACGCATTCTATCCATTGTTTCAATATCATGAATTAAATTTAAGCCATGGCCAATCCGTTCTGCACCTAGTAATAAAGTATCTCTTACATTGAAATTCTTCTGTTTCGATTCTCCAGCATGTATCGATAATCTAACACCACTGTATTGAGATTTAAGTTCCTGCATAGCTTTTAAAAATCTTAATGGTTGGCCATTTGCAGTATCCTCACGTCCAACCATATTAACCGCGACCCAAAGATCGTTATTATCATGAACAAATTTATAGCTTGATCTAAGTAGGTCGACAGCACTGGGCAGAAAGCGTAAAAAATCCATTTGAAAACGAACAATTACTCCTGTTTCTATAGCGTCATCCTGTAATAGGCGGTTGCGAATAATAACAGCGGTTTCATCTTCGGTAAAAAAACTGCCGTCGGGTTTTTCAAATTCCTCAAGCGACACTTGAAATTCTACATAGGTAATTTTTTCTTCAGCAAAGGCTGCCATATTTTTATACAACATTTCTGCTTTCAACCACGGATTATCGTTAATTGCATTTAATCGTTGCCAATGGCGATCAAAAAATTCATTCTGGCCTTCTGTTTTGGTATCAAGTCGAATACTGTTTAGCCAATTTTCTTTTTCTTGGGGATTCAAATCTTTTAATTGCTTGTATTGCTCTTTGACACATTCATCAAGTTTTTTGTATTCATATTCTGCGATGTTTCTAAATAACAAATTATAATGCTTAGAGAAAGAGTCTGTTACTTCAGTATCAGGACAGTAGGTTAATTGAACCTTAGTGTAATAAATATAACCTTTACTCTCCGCTTCTAAAGCCAAGTCATACCACCAATTAGAGAAACCGGCTCCAGACAAATGATTATGCAAATCACCACCTTTTGGCATGTAATATAAAACTTTATATAAGTCGTTAATCTTATTATTGGACTTAGCTTGCTGTTTTAAATTTTCAAACCAATTATTATCATCATTCGTCGTCGTTGCCCCAAAATTTAATGGAAGCACTAACAACATAACGACAATTAGGATTACTTTTCTCATATTATTATTATTTCATCACTTAAATTAGATTAACTTACACTTGATATAGTACAGCATTTAATGACTGAGTGATTTAATTCCGTCTTCCAGCCCTTGAAGAGATAGTGGATACATCTCATTTTCCAATAATTGATTAACCATACTAATGCTTTGGGTATACCCCCAATATTTTTCTTCGACTGGATTTAACCAAATCACCTTAGTAAAAATATTTTTAAGACGATTCATCCAGATATAGCCTGCCTCGCCATTCATATGTTCAACAGAACCACCGCGATGAGAGATTTCATAGGGTGACATTGACGCATCTCCAATGAAAATAACTTTATAATCACTACTGTAGGTTCTTAATACCTCTTCTAAAGGCATATCTTCAGTATATCGCCTAACGTTATCTCTCCATACACTTTCATAAATAAAATTATGAAAATAAAAGTACTCCAAATGTTTAAACTCGGTTTTACAAGCAGAAAACAGCTCTTCACAAGTTCTAATGAAAGGGTCCATTGAGCCGCCCACATCAAAAAAGAGTAAAACTTTGATGGCATTATGCCTCTCAGGAATCATCTTAATATCTAACCAGCCAGCATTTTTAGCTGTAGAACTAATGGTATTATCAAGATCTAGCTCCTCATTTGCACCAGAGCGGGCAAATTTACGCAACTTTCTAAGGGCTACTTTAAGATTACGAGTGCCAAGCTCTAAGCTATCATCGAGGTCTTTATAAACTCTTTTTTCCCATACTTTAGCCGCTCTCTTATTTCTGCTCTCTCCACCAACTCTTATCCCTTCAGGATGATATCCACTATGACCGAAGGGTGATGTACCACCAGTTCCGACCCACTTATTGCCTCCGGCATGTCTTTTTTGTTGTTCTTTTAATCGTTCCTTAAATGTTTCTAAGAGTTTTTCTAGACCACCTAAGGTGTTTATTTTTGCCTTTTCTTCAGCCGATAAGTTTTTCATAAACTCTGATCGCAGCCATTCTTCTGGGATCAAGGTTTCCAAAATATCATCAATATCTCCAAGCTCTTTGAAATAAGCGGTAAAGGCTTTATCGTATTTGTCGAAGTACTTTTCATCTTTAACTAGGCAGAGTCTTGCTAATAAGTAAAAGTCATCGATGTTGCAAAAGGCCAGGCGTTGCTCAAGTGCCTCAAGCAAAATCAGCAATTCCTTGATTGAGACAGGAATCTCCATTTTACGCAGCAGATAGAAAAAATTGATTAACATATTTTCTTAGTTCAATAGTACCGACTGATTAGGATTCACGGCGTAACATAAAAGCCAGTTTTTCTAACATATGAACATCTTGTTCATTTTTAAGTAAAGCACCATATAAAGGTGGGATAGCTTTAGTGTGATCTCGCCCTTTGAGTATATCTTCAGGAATATCATCAGCAAGTAGTAGTTTTAGCCAATCGAGTAACTCAGAGGTAGATGGCTTTTTCTTTAGCCCTGGAACGTCTCTAATTTGAAAGAAAATCTCCATAGCTTCTTTTAAGAGTGTTGCTTGAATATCAGGATAATGGACGTTAATGATAGCCTTCATGGTTTCTTGATCAGGAAAATTAATATAATGAAAAAAACAGCGACGCAGGAATGCATCGGGCAGTTCTTTCTCATTGTTACTGGTAATAATGATAATGGGGCGTTGTATGGCTTTAATGGTTTGCCCTGTTTCATAAACAAAGAATTCCATCTTATCGAGTTCAAGTAATAAATCATTTGGAAATTCGATGTCGGCTTTATCAATCTCATCAATCAGCAATACAACTTGCTGTTCAGAAGTAAAAGCTTCCCATAATTTACCTTTTTTAATGTAGTTGGCTATATCATTAACTTTTTCATTACCAAGCTGTGAGTCTCTTAATCTTGAGACAGCATCATATTCGTAAAGTCCTTGATGAGCCCTTGTGGTTGATTTGATATGCCACTGGATAAGATCCATGTTGAGAGCTTCAGCTACCTCTTCTGCAAGCATCGTTTTACCTGTGCCAGGCTCACCTTTTATCAACAAGGGTCGTTGCAGTGTTTTTGCAGCATTTACAGCCATTTGCAATTCTTCAGTAGCTATATAATTGTCTGTACCTTTAAAATTCATGCGTCCTCCAAATATTCAACACACTTTAACATATCATCCCAAAAATTGTTCTCTTTAGCCTGGACAGTTATCGAATATTAGCTAGTTAATTTATGATTACGATTTAGTAGGTTTTTAATTGCATAACAGTTAAAATTATAATTAACTAAAGTCTTTCTTGATGCTAAGAATTGGGATATTAGATTAATCTCTTACAAAGGCAATGGAGAGGGCATATCATTATTTTCACAGGTATCAATATTACTAAATATCGTTAAACTTTTAGATGTTTAAATGCTTTAAAGGAAAGTCACTAAATGAACGTTAATAATTCAACAAGACTCAGTTTCGCATTAATTAGCCGAGATGATGCCGATCTACTCTATGAACTTGATCAAGATAAAGACGTTATGCGTTATGTTAATGATGGAACAATCACAACCAGAGAATATCTGACCGAGGTGTTATTACCCAGAATGGACACTTATCGTAGTGAGTCTGAGGGTTGGGGGTTATGGAAAGTTATAATCACCCAGACAGATCAATTCATAGGTTGGGTTTTAGTTCGACCGATGAACTTCTTTAGCGATGCTCCTGATTTAGATAATATTGAAATGGGATGGCGATTCAAGAGAGATTCATGGGGAAATGGTTATGCAACTGAAGCCGCCCAGAGTATTAAAGTAGCTATTGTGGAGCAGGGAAAGGCTAACAAAATCTCTGCCATTGCTTTTGAATCAAATAAAGCTTCTATTAATATTATGCTTAAGCTTGGATTAAACTATATTAAGACTGATATTCATAAAGATCCACTGGGTAATCATGAAGTCGTTTTTTATGAACTGGATATTTAAGGGACTTGAACTAGTCGTTTTCAGATTGAGCTTCTTCTGCGGGTTGTTTTTCTAGATTTGTATTAGGAGTTTTTTTTACCAAAGGTACAATTTTATCAGCAAGTAACAGCTGAGTTGATTCGTTTGTATTTTCTAAGTCAGTTTCATCACTAATCCACTGAAGAGTCTCATAGTAGCGACGAATATTGTCGACATACTGCACAGGTTCATTACCTCTAGCATAACCATAGCGTGTTTGTTTGTAATACTTTCTTTGTCGTAATAGAGGCAGTCGTTCTTTAACATCGACCCAGCGGTCGGGATCAGCTCCCTGTTTTTGAGTGAGTCTTCTTGCGTCTTCCACATGTCCCCAGCCGATATTATAGGCAGCTAGTGCAAACCATGTTTTATCTGGATCGGGTATTCTATCGGGTATTTTCTTTAATACAGTCTTAAAATAAGCTGCTCCACCATTAATACTTTGCTCTGCACTCAAACGATTCTTAACACCTACTTGTTTAGCGGTATTTAGGGTTAACATCATCATACCTCTTACGCCAGTAGGCGAACGTGCTTTTGGATTCCAGTGAGATTCTTGATAGCTGATAGCTACTAATAATCGCCAATCCATATTACCGGCTGCCGCATGAAAATAATCTAGATACTTAGGAAGCTTAGTCTGGGCAGCTTGTAAAAACTTTCTTGTACCAACATAATCAAAATCTTCAACATGGCCATAATGACGCTCCATAACATGCGCTAATTCACCTGATTGACGAAATTCGCCAAAGAAATTTATGGCCGCAGCTCTTAAACTATCATCCTCAGCTTTAGTAAATGCCCAGGCAATTTGTTCAGCTTTACCAATACTAAAGCCTATGGCTAATTCAGGATAAAATCTTCGATTCAGAGCCAATTCATTCGAATCAGAAATGGTGTAATCAATGGACTCATCGAGCACCTTAGCTAATAAATCTTCGCTACTATTAATAACGGTTTCTGTCCAACTTAAACCTGCATGGCGTTGCTTTAGATCGAGCAGACTTTGGGCATGTGAACTGCCTGCCATGACTCTTAATTCACCATTAAGTTGATCAATATTTCTAGGCCAACGTTTACCCTGTTTAAAAACAAGCTTTTGTGAGACTTCTTGGTAAGAAGGAGAAAAGCTAAAATTGATTTCCCGTTCATCTGTAATAGAAAGGCCTGCGGCTGCAAGGTCAGCTTTACCTGTTTCTAAGGCTGTGAAAATATCACTGATACTATCAACAGAAGTCATTTCAAGTTCAACTCCAAGACTTTCAGCAAAGCGACTAGCAAGTTGGAATTCGACACCCTCAGGTCC
>JBLHLI010000156.1:0-6107 GCA_047618765.1 Enterobacterales bacterium
ATATTGTCAGTGCTATCCAAAAACATGCTCCAGGAAACTATACCGCGAAGATCAAACCCAGTTCTGCAGGTAAATATGTATCAGTTACTGTTAAAATTTACCTGACAGATAAGCAACAGTTGGAAAATATTTATAAAGAAGTTTACGCTGTGGAAGGCGTAAAGATGTTGCTGTGACTTCTCAAACAACTATTCTTGTAAGAAGTCTTGGACGACGAGAGTACGTCGGTGTCTGGGATTTAATGAAAAAATTTACTGATAGTCGTGATGAAACTACCCAAGATGAACTCTGGTTTGTTGAGCATGATCCTGTCTTTACCCAAGGTCTGGCTGGTAAAGCTGAACATCTCTTAGCACCGGGAGATATACCTGTTGTACAGGTCGATAGAGGTGGACAAGTAACTTATCACGGCCCGGGCCAACAAGTTGTTTATATTATGATAAACCTTCGAAGGCAAAATCTTGGCGTAAGACAACTAGTTACCGCTATTGAAAATGGAATAATTGGTTTATTGGACAAGTATCAAATTAAGTCCGCTGCTAGAGCTGATGCCCCTGGGGTTTATATGCTCAGTGGTGAAAAAATATGCTCAATAGGACTGCGTATTCGTAAGGGTTGTTCATTTCATGGTTTAGCGTTGAATGTAGCTCCTGACATTGAACCCTTTAGTCGGATAAACCCTTGTGGATATAGCGGCCTACAAATTACATCCATGAAACTGCAAAATGGACCATCAGAACTTGAGGCTATAAAAGATGAACTTGCAAACTCTCTCGCACATTCTCTTGGTTATGAAGATTGGTCTGAGCTAACGACTCCACTTTCTTTCTGATATAATCACTTTCTTGGTACAAATAGCTTAGTAAAAAGAACTAAGTAAA
This sequence comes from Enterobacterales bacterium, assembly GCA_047618765.1. Taxonomy (GTDB): domain Bacteria; phylum Pseudomonadota; class Gammaproteobacteria; order Enterobacterales. Next base: position 882 of record JBLHLI010000156.1, read on the forward strand.
ATATTTAAAATAAATTTAGAGGACGTATTATGGGCGATCAATTGATACCCATCCAGGTAATTTCCGGCGCCAAGTTTGAAACTGAACAGGGTCATTCGGCAATTAAAAATGGCATTAAGCAAAAATCGACTACTAGTAATCAGTCTTTGACTAGAAAGCCTGATTGGTTAAAAGTACGATTACCTTCTGGTAGTAAATATCAGAAATTAAAAAATAATGTGCGCAAGAATAAACTCAGTACAGTTTGTGAAGAATCAATGTGCCCTAATATTGGCGAATGTTGGAGTGCCGGAACTGCAACTATCATGCTAATGGGCTCTGTTTGTACCAGAGCTTGTCGTTTTTGTTCAGTAGATACGGGAAACCCAAAGGGTTGGCTTGATATTGAAGAGCCTGCTAATGCTGCAGATGCTGTAAACAACATGGGACTAAAATATGTAGTGCTGACTTCAGTCGATCGTGATGATCTAGAAGATGGTGGCGCTCAACATTACGCAGATTGTGTTAAAGCTATACGTGAACGTAATCCAGAAACTGCAGTTGAAACTCTAACTCCTGACTTTAAAGGCAATACAGATTATTTAGAAAGAGTTCTTGATTCAGGTATCGTGGTTTTTGCACAAAACATTGAAACTGTTAAGCGCTTGACTCATCCTGTGAGAGATCCAAGAGCAAGCTATGAAACCACCATGGCACTGCTTGAGCATTCTAAACAATATAAGCCAGAGCTTTTAACCAAAACTAGCTTGATGGTAGGACTTGGTGAGACCGATGAAGAAATTTTTGAAACTATGGATGCTCTGATTGATATCAAACTTGATATTCTTACTCTTGGACAATATCTCAGACCTACCAGTAATCACTTATCGGTAGAGCGCTATGTAACCCCTGAGCAATTTGAAAATTATCGAAATGTTGGTTTAGAAAAAGGTTTTCTAGAAGTTGTATCGGGACCCTTTGTTCGTTCAAGTTATCGAGCAGAACGAGCCTTAGAAATGAATAATGCTGGATTGGAGAATCTAATAGCACCTAGCATTAAAACAAAGGACTAAGTGTTTGTCGTTTATAGATGTTGAGTTCATAACAACATGGATCAGTAATAACCCTGATTGGGCTCTTTTTATAGTGTTCTCTATCGCTTTCATTGAATCTTTAGCGGTAGTTGGCTTATTAATGCCTGGTTGGCTGTTGTTGGTGGGAGTCGGCATCCTCATCGGAACAGGTAATATTAATTTTTATTTAGCCAGTTTATTTTGTTTCTTCGGGGCCGTTATTGGTGAATATCTAAGTTTCTTAGTGGGTGTTCACTATCAACAGAATGTACATCAATGGTCAATTTTTAAACGCCATCCCGATTGGCTTAGCAAGACGGAACATTTTTTTCAGCGCTTTGGCACAGCGAGTATTGCCTTAGGTCGATTTGTTGGCCCCATCAGAGCCTTCGTCCCTTTGCTTGCCGGTATGAGTTCAATGCCTGCTCTACGATTTCAAATAACTAATGTCTTATCAGCGATGATTTGGGCACCTGTTTATTTAATGCCTGGTGTTATTTTAGGAGCTTCAATACAGCTAGATTCAACTGTGCGGTGGATATTACTTTCAAACATTATATTAATTGTGATCACTGGTTGGTTATCTCTCAGTTTTCTCAGAGCGTTTTATAGTAAAAAGATTAATAGCTATCTAAGAAAAGAACTCTTTACCAAGTTGTTTCTCTCTCTAGCAGCCTTTTCTTCAACAGTGTTATTTTTATTTTTTGGAGAATACTATCAGCAGTTTCTTGAGTTAGTGATACTATTTGTTGAAATTATTAACCAGAAGTAGCTTTTTTGTTAGTGATATCCCTAACTATCTTTATTTTTGGCCTTCCAGCTTTCAAAACCTTCTTCAGCTAAATCATGTAATTGATTAACTTGAGTTCCGCTTCTAAGTAGAGAATTCAGTGGACTTTTTAAGTCGACCAAATGTTCTTTAAATACTGCAATGCTATGTTCTAAATATCGACTAAACATTGAATGCATAGGGTCATCATAAAAGCCAATGATGGATTTCAACAATTCTGGAGTGATTAGCGGTAGGTTGTGCTCTTCTTGATCGTATATGATTTGTAATAATGTTGAACGAGTTAAATCATCACCGGTTTTCGCATCGATAACATGAAATGACACTTTATTTCTAACCAAGTCATGAACATCAACAAGGGTAATATAGTGACTATATTTAGTATCATAAAGCCGACGATTGGGGTATTTTTTTATGATTCTTGGCTCAACCTTTGACGGTTTAACTTTTTTGTTGATCATAGCTCCTCCATCACTGGATTATTCTATTGATAGTTCCCTGGAAGAGTTACTTTAACCTAGATTAATTAGACTTATCAAGTTTACTAAGTCTGTTGACTAAAAGTTCTCAGAATAAGTTAATAAAAACAAAGAGATAATGAATTTGAAGTGTATTTAGAGATCGAGAGTAATATTGTCAATTAAGCGTGGTTTACCAAAGCTTGAGCCAGTTAAAATGACTAATTTTTTATCGTCAGCTTTAGCTTGCTGAAGAGAATTCCTGTCACAGACTGCAAAGTATTCGACCACAAAACCCTGTTCTTTAAGGGTAGTTTTAGCTTGGTCTTCAATAGAATTAAAATCTAGATTGTTTGATAGCAATTGTTTTTTTGCCCAAATTAAAGCTTCATATAAGCCACTTGCTCGATCTTTCTCTTGGTCTGTCAGATAGCGGTTTCTCGAACTCATCGCAAGTCCTGAAGCTTCTCGATATGTTTCTATACCTACGATTTTAATTGGCATGGCAAGATTAGAAACCATTTTTTGTATAATTGTAAATTGCTGAAAATCTTTATAACCAAAGATGGCAACTTGAGGTCTAATTAAATTAAATAATTTACAGACTACGGTTGTAACACCTCGAAAGTGCCCTTTACGATTTTCACCACAATATTGATCTGAGATGCCTGGGACAATTACTTGGGTATGAGTATGCATTCCCGCAGGATAAATAACCTCATCGCTCGGTGTAAATAATAAATCTACACCTAGGGCTTCAAGTTTGCGTATATCTTCTTCTAAAGTGCGGGGATATGATGATAAATCTTCATTGACAGAAAATTGAAGCGGATTAACATAGATAGTCGCGACCACAAAATCAGCTTCGTTTTTGGCTCTCTCAATTAATGATAGGTGACCCAAATGAAGGTTACCCATGGTGGTGACTAGAGCCACACTACCTTTAAGATTATCTCTTGCTGCAATTAATTGTGGTATGTTTTCAACTATTATCATTGGGATTTATTCGAAACAATGTTCTTCTTCAGGATAACTACCAGAAACAACCGCTTCTCTAAATGCTGATAAAGCACCAGTGACACCATGGGCATGGCCGGTTAGAAAATCTTTCACAAAGCGAGGTTTTTTACCTGTTGATATACCCAATAAATCATAAAGTACTAAGACTTGAGAGTCCGTATAGGGACCAGCACCTATTCCAATAACAGGAATATCGATAGCTTCAGTAATTTGTTTACCAAGAGCAGTCGGTACACATTCAAGTACAAGCATTCGTGCACCCGCCTCTTGAATAGAAATAGCCTGATTTAAAATATTCTTTGCTTGTTCAGGACTTCGTCCTTGTACTTTAAATCCACCTAATGAATCTACTGTTTGAGGTGTTAAACCTAAATGGCCACAAACATTGATGCCTCTTTCACTGAGTAAATGTACTGAATCTAGTAACCAATCACCACCTTCAAACTTTACAACTTGAGACCCTGCTTGCATTAAATATGCAGCAGTATCAAGGGCTTGCTCTGGTGTTGTGTAACTCATAAATGGCATGTCAGCTATTAAAAGAGGTCTATATTCTTCACCAATAAGGCCTCGGGAAACACAGCTAATATGATAAGCCATTTCTTCCACCGTTACTGGTACTGTGGTTTCTTCTCCATGAATAACATTACCCAAAGAGTCCCCAATAAGAAGCGTTTCTATCTCAGCTGCAGCAACAAGCTTGGCGAAACTTGCGTCATAGGCAGTTACACAAGCAAACTTTTCGTTATTTTTTTTCTTAGCATCAAGGCTATTAATGGTAATTCTACTCATATAAAACTCTTTTCTTATCTAAAGGACTATTTAAAGGACTACCTAAAAAATATTATCTTATGTTTTAGCTAAAATTGTCTAATAAACCTAAGCGTTCTAACAGAACTGGATCATACCAGTTTCAGCAGAGAATTAAAGTCGACTTTATTAATCAATTGAAGGGTTGAAATAATGTTTACCACTTGTAGTTCCCAATATAGTCTCTATAAGCTGTTGATAATCATTTTCTTTTTTAACAATGTCCAAATCTGATGAATTCACAATTAATAAAGGTGATTTATCATAATAATGAAAATAATGTGTATAAGCATCGTTGATTTGTTGAAGATACTCCATGGAAATAGGCGCTTCATTTTGCCGACCTCTTGCTCTTATCCTAGCCATTAGCACTTCGATTGGCGCTTGCAAATAGACCACAAGGTCAGGTGTTGGAGCATCAAGAGTCAAATTGGCATAAACCTGTTCATAGAGGTGCAACTCATCATCATCAAGGGTTACTCTAGCAAACAAGCGGTCCTTATCCATTAGATAATCTGATATATGGCAAGGTGAGAACATGTCTGATTGCCGAATCTCTTGTAATTGTTTCACGCGTTGGAAAAGAAAATACAGCTGTGTGGGTAGAGCGACGCTCTTTGGATCTTGATAAAATTTTTCCAGAAAAGGATTTTCTTCTGCACCTTCTAATATCAGATCACTGCCAAAAGTTTCAGCTAGACGACTGGCAAGTGTAGTCTTTCCAACTCCAATTGGGCCTTCTATGGCAACAAATCCCGGTAGTTTTGAACTATTCAATTCTGCGTATTCCCTCTGATGAGCATTTATTATAAAGTTCGCTAATTAAAGTACCATCTGGCAAAGCTAGATCAAAAGCAATATCTGCTAGAGGATAGATTACGAAATTTCTATAACCTTGTACCTTGTCTTGATAAAAACCAGGATGCGGTACGGTTAATCTTGGGTGAATGATTGTCTTATTATCATAAACTAATAAGTCCAAATCAAGTGTTCTCGCACCCCAATGGTGAACACGTTTTCTGCCTTGGGAATTTTCAATAGCTTGAAGTTGATCTAATAACTCCAATGCAACTGTCTCTGGATTTTTGCTTTCAGA
>JBLHLI010000157.1:0-6081 GCA_047618765.1 Enterobacterales bacterium
CTTCCGTCCTGAAGATGCTAAACGCCCTGAAATTATTACCATCATCAATTGGCTTCGTGAGGAATTCCAAAACGATAGATGAGTTTTTCTAAGCCACCCCGCAAAAAATCTCGTTTGTAGGAATTTCAGTTTGTCATTAATATCTCCCTCGAGCTTAGGCTCTAACTTAATCAATATTTCTGAGGAGAGATATAATGAACACAATATTAAAATTAAAACTAGCAACATTCATCGCAATAACATCACTACCACTATACGCTGATGATACAAGTGGTCAGGCTGGCTTAAATGCTTGTGCTGATGCTTTAGCAAAAAAACTAGAAACTGAACAAGGCAAACCTGTAGGTTACAACCTTGATTCAGATACTAAAATCAACAATGAAAAACTTAAAGTTCGTGAAGTTTTCTACTTGGATGCAAAAGTACCAAACACTGATGTAGTGATTGCCCGTGCTAACTGTACAGTAAATGACGACGCTGAAGTTCTAAAGTTAGTTGTCTTGCCTTTAGATGCAGCACAAGCTCAAAATCGTGCAACAAAGCTTTACTAGTATGTACGACCATAAGGGGACTGGCCAGACGGAATCTAACAATGATAGATTCAATGCTCAGTCCCTACTCTTTTAGATCATCAATAAAATTTTGCAGAAATTCAGTTATTCAGATTTGATTCAGTACTAGTGACTGTAAAATATTGCTTCATCCAATCATATAAAATCTGATCGCTAAGTTCCTTAAACGTCAAGTTCATAAATTCTTCAGAGGGGTCTTCGGCTTTATAAGTAAATTGATATTGCAATGTTTCAGGTTGCTGATCATGTAAAACTATAATGATACGTTTACCTGTCTTCAAGCAATCGATGGTCATTGCATCAGCAGGTATACCAACTGAACGCATGCCTCTACTGACACCAACTACAGGATTTATATTTTCAAAGTCCTTTTGAATTCGGCTATGTGCCTCAGTAACTGCGTCAGATAATATTTCTAAATTTTTTTCACTCACAATATTTCTCTTAGCAGTTAATTAGTAAAAACTAGTTAAAGTTAGCTTGTCAGTGCCAAAACCACCTCCCTTATTTACTTAGTATAAGAAGAGGCGATTTTAGTTTTATCTACTTTTTCTCGGCAGCCTTCTCAGCACCAACGATTTCAAGTAATTCCACTTCAAATATCAACGTTGAGTTGGCAGTAATTTTGCCAGTTGCTCGTTCGCCATATGCTAAATCTGAAGGAATAGTGAACTTGTACTTACTGCCAACAGGCATCAATTGCAGACCTTCAGTCCAACCTTTGATCACGTTTTTCAGTGGAAATTCAACAGCTTCGCCGCGCTTGTATGAGCTGTCAAATTCAGTGCCATCAATCAATGTACCTTTGTAATGAACTTTGACTGTGTCATCAGCAGTGGGGTTAGCCCCTTCGCCTTTTGTCATCACTGAATACTGCAAACCTGACTCGGTGGTTATTACACCTTCTTTCTTAGTATTGGCTGCCAAATAGTCTTGACCTTCCTTAATCGATTTTCCAGCCTGTGTTTTAGCTAATGCAGCTTGCTTTTCACGGGTCAATTTTTCCAGTGACAGCATTACTTCTTTAATATCTTCATCTGATAGTTTTTTGTTGCCAGAAAGTGCATCTGCCACACCCTGCATCACAACATCAGAATTCATTACAACGTCCACTTTCTCGTTTTCATCCAATGCACGTTTAAGATACTCACCAAAACTTACACCTAGACTATAACTTTGTTTGTCTAATTCAGTGGTTGGTGCTGCTGCAACCGTAGCTTTTTCAGTTTCAACATTAGATTCACTACAACCTACAACCAAAACCAAACTCGCCGCTAATAACGACACCTTAAAGATAGAACTCATTCTGTCACCTCCAATTGCTTATTAATATAATAGTAATAATGGTTAATTAAAAATTAGCCCACATACTACCTTGTTGTAAGATAACTGTTAAGGGCTTATCCAGCAAAAAGTTGAATTATCAAAGGTCATGGCGGTAAATAGCATAAGATCGGAAGATGTCTTAGATAATAGACATTTATCTAATTACTTATAATGCGTTTATCTTTACTTACTTTTCGTCTTTTATTTTTGGCTTTATCTCTGCAGAAGTTTTTTTATTAGCACTGTCTTTTTGTTTAGAAGGCTTAATGATTATCGTCTTTCTCATAAAAGAAACATTTTCAACCGGTATCACTAAAGCTTCTGAATTTTTTATGTGATAAAAATAAATATAACGACTAGTGCTACCTAACAGCGCCAAAGATTGATCAGCGATTAAAGTTCCAGGGTCAGCAATCCGCACCTGGTATTCATCGAAGTTACCCGACTTTATCTTATCCGCATTCTTACTTGCTAGAGCTGAAGTCATCGTTGCTGTAATAATAGTGATAACCAGAATATAGGCAACCGGCTCAGTGTATTTCGCTTTCAACATATCAGTTGAAAATTTACTATAACTCTTAAATCTTTTTTTCAAGAATGCTTCTAATAGTATATTAACAATGGTCAACATAATTACACCGAGAAAAAGAATCAGTGTTTGTGGTTCCAAAACTGAAGCCAACAAAAAATCACTAAGATCGGCGAATTTAATAATATTAATGCCAAACTCTTTATAATAGTAGTAGCTATAAAGCACACCAAGCACAGTGATAACAAAATAACAAAAAGTTAGTAGCATCGTGGGATGCTCTCTAAAGAACAATTTTATCTGTGCAATCATTATATTTTCCAAACTAACTAACTCAAACAGGCACTTAGGTTAACTATTTTATCCTTAATTATCAATTGTTTATTAATAGCAAAATTTCAAAAAAGCATTCACTAACACTCAAGTTTAATCCAAGCTCAACCAAGTTCATCTGACCCCCTTGACCCATCTGACCCCCTTGATAGATTCCAAGCTCAACCAAGTTCATCTGACCCCCTTGATACAACCAAGTTCATCTGACCCCCTTGATACAACCAAGTTCATCTGACCCCCTTGATATCAAACCCTAAACAAAAAAGGCCCACTTCATTGAGGGAAGTGAGCCATTGTGGTAAATCCATTTAAAGGTAGATGACCTACCCTGAAATTAGATTATTGACCGTTATCAGCCTAAAGCGCCTCTGTTGTATTAGAACAATTGGTCGTTGAACCTGTCTCGCATACCCTAAAGGTATAAGTAGAGCGTTTACTAACCCTATAGGTAATACTATTAACGTTACTAGCGTTATTGGCGGTAGTGCTATTAAGGTTTTCGTTTACATAAACATCAACATTAGGTCCAGTTGCTCCCGACCAATAAATCGTAATTTCACGGTTATTGTCGGAACGAAGTCCTGTAAGAGTGAAATCTGATACTTCTGGATCTGTACCATCAGAAACGCTTACTGTTTGAGATGAAGTACCGGTAGCACCGTCATCATCTGTTACCGTTAAGGTTACAGTGTATGGGCCATTAGCTTGATAGGTCTTTGATGCTTCAACACCAGTCCCTGTGGTGTTATCACCAAAGTTCCAATCGTAAGTTGCAATGCTTCCGTCAGGATCTGAGCTTAACACAGCATTGAAATCACAACTAAGTAATGTGCAATCAGCCGTAAATGATGCTACTGGAGGAGTATTCCCGACAGGATCTCCACCTCCGTCACCACATCGACTTGAAAGAGTATTATTCGCTGCAACGGCTTTAACAATTCCGTAGCCAAAGTTGTCATCACGATTGCCAGCACCTGCACCTTGCTCTTCAGCAGTGTCTTTCATTGCCTGTCTAACCTCAGCACCAGTACAATTTGGATTATTAGACCATATAAGCGCTGCAATACCTGCGGCGCCCGGAGTTGCCATTGAAGTACCGCTCATATAACCATAGTCACCGGCAGCAACACTGATATCTGCAGTTGCAGATGCATTTGCAGCCGCGACTAAAACGGTGCGATCTTCTTGAGTTGCTCCGACAGCTGGGATAGATGTAGTATTTGGACTACCGAGAGTACCGTATAACATACCAGGTTCATTATTGATGATAATGGCACCAATTCCACCTGAATTTTCACAGTTTAGAACCTTGTTGTGGAAGCTGATAACCCCTCTATCAATGACACAAATTTTACCATTAGCTCCATTATCTATCGCCTCTGCAGTTCCCATGTAATAGGTAGCACCAGATATAGAGGCAGAATTTTCCATTGCAGAAGAAGCATAACCTGTACCATCAACTGTAAGTGCTGCTACTGTTGCTCCACCTGCAGGGTAAGTAGAAAGTGTATTCACACCACCTACAGAAACTTCAACACCGTAGCCATCATCTTTTTCGCTTGTTCTATTTCTTCCACGACCAACTGTTACTGTGTCACTTGGAAATTGAGAAAAATCAGCGATGTTATTATCCGCGTCATTGGCAGCAATCATCATTACTGATTTATAACCAGCAGGATATGAGCGTGCATTGCTGCCATCGTTACCGGCTGCAGCTAACACTAGTCCACCGTTATTAGTAAATGAGTTGAAAGCATTTTCTTCAGTGCTATTTGCGCCACCACCACCAAGACTCATGGTGATAATGTTTGCGTAAGCTGCGGTACATAAACTTTCTGCATGGGCCAAGTCAGATGAATAACCCCAACCAGCAGCATTAAATACCTTAATAATATGCATCGCGACACCAGGAGCCATACCCCTGACACCAATACCATTGTCAGCTGCACCTACAGTACCTGCTACGTGTGTTCCATGAGGACCACCATCGGCATTCCAATCGCCTGTTCCAGAATCACTATCTCCAGTTATTGCATTCCAATCAAAATCATGATTCTGACCGCCTGTTTCTCCATTAGGTGATACACCAGCTATTCCAGAATCAATAATACAAACTTTCTGTCCTCCCTGAAGGTCCATTTGATCAGCTTGAGATTGATAGACTGCATAGTCTGTTAATTGTGTACTAGTCGGGTCACCTTGATCATCGTTATACAATGCCAGTGGGTATCGGCGGAAATCTTCTTCGATAAGAGTAATATTGGGATTATTTAATAATCCCTTAACCTGACTTAAAGATTTGCCTTTAAAAGTAGCAGCCATGAAGCCTTTTGCTTCTAGGTTTATAGTGCCGCCCATTTTTCTTGCTAATGCTTTCACATTACCTTTATGGCTCTCATTGACCTGAATTATATAGCGGCTATCTTCTGCTTTAATTATTGATGATGTAAATAATATAAAAAAAACTACTGCGCTAAGTCCCGTAAGTTTGGATATCATGGGGTACTCCTTATGAATTATTACTACAAAGCTCCCTAACATCATTGCATAGTTTAAGCAAGCGTTACAAGTAAATTAGGGGGATAAATGCTAATACGTCGTCTTTTGTCGCTTGAGGATAACAACAGCACTACATCGACTGTAAGCCGCAGCTTACTTGGGCATTATTAGAGATCTGGCATAATGCTGGCATGTCAGTCACTTTAAACGAATAATTAGAGTCATGTTTTAAGTAATGAATTTATATTTTTGAACAGTTCATTAAAGCAATAGGGCTTTTGTAAAATATTATCGCTTAACTTCTTATCTGCCCCCTTGATTTTAATATTATCGGTGAAACCACTTACCAACTGAATTTTAATATCTGGAAATTCATTCTGAACAATGGATGCTAGTTGGAATCCATCCATTTCAGGCATCAAGATATCAGAAATCATTAAATCAATAGACTCTTGCTTAATAATGTCTAATGCTTGCTTAGCACTTGTTGCGGTAAATATTGTATACCCCCGCTCTCTCACATTTATCGATGTCGATTCAAGAAGGGCCTCTTCATCATCTACTATAAGAATATTTCCCTGATGTCTTACTTTACTAGAAAGATCATCAGTATCTATCGTACTTATAAAATTATTTTCTTCTGAGCTATTGATATAGCGTGGGAAATAAATAACAAATTTGGTCCCTTTCTCAATATCAGAATCTACACTAATAGTGCCGCCAGAGCGCTTTACTAGTCCAAATACTTGAGAAAGCCCAAGTCCAGTTACTGTTCCAAATTGTTTAGTACTAAAGAAAGGTTCAAAAATATGCTTTTTAACC
>JBLHLI010000158.1:0-6078 GCA_047618765.1 Enterobacterales bacterium
CTCGAAGCACTTGCTTGGTACCTGACTGCCCTTGAAAAATATCAACAAGCTCATAGGTAACACGATAATTGCCAGGGCTCAATTCAGTAATAGTTCCTGTAACGACTGCTTCAACTCCCCTACTTCGCCACTTTTTAAAATCAACATCTCTGGATGTAGATGGTAATTCAGGCATCTCAGATATAGCTAATGGTCTAAACTGACCTGAGCGATTTAAATCAGCCGCTACGATTCTGTCAATAACTTGTGAAGGTTGACCAGTGCCTTGATATTTGAACGGTACAATAGCAATAGGTCTAGCGTCATCAATACCTTGGGTAATTCTGATTTGAAGTACATCTTCAGCAGCCCATATTGTATTTGTGCTACATAAAATAACGATTAATACTTGGAGAATTCTATTTTTCATCTATTATTTTTCCTGAGGGTCTAGAACTAATTCAAAATTTCTAAACTTTTTAAAAACATCCGACTCTTTTGAAACGGGTAAAGGGTCTGATTTATACACTGCGGCCATAGCTGATCGACAAACAGCCGCTAGCCCACTTTTCACTTTAACATCTAAGACAATTCCGCCTGGCCCCAAGCGAATTTTGAGAATACAAACTTCATTTTGATTAGGTTTAATCCAGTAACGACTTATTTTACCTTTAATTAATCCAATATACTTTTGTTGTTCACTCAATACTTGTCTTTGCCTAACAGCATTACGTTCAGCAGTTATCTTTGCTTGACGATCGTTTTCAAGCTGTTGCTTACGAAGCTTTTCAGCATCATCTTTGCGCTTTTTATCTGCGTCAGCCTTGCGCTTTTTATCAGCATCATCTTTACGTTTTTTATCTGCATCGTCTTTAAGCTTTTTATCATCGGCAGCTTTCTTAAGCTTTTTATCATCATCTAATTTCTTACGCTTTTTGACATCAGCAGCCTTTTTGCGTTTCTTATCAAGAGCAGCTTTTTTCTTTCTATCTGCATCCCTCTTAATTCTATTTTTTCGATCTCGTTCAGCCTTAGCTACAGAATCTTTTTTCTGTTGTTTCTGCTCAACCAGTTTTTTAACAACTTCAGAACTGATGGCTGTTGCCATAATAATAGGAGCAGATTTAGCTTGTAAATCTGCTGGGTTTTCTCTTATTGTTGGATGAAAACTAACGAACAGCAATGCAAACATTAATAGATGAATACCTGCAGCTTTTAATAAAGGCATTAGCAAATCATTGGATTTCTTGCCCATCAATTATCCTCAAGGGGCTCAGTCATTAAACCTATGGATTCCATGCCTGCGTTTTCTTGCAATAACACCATCAGTCGAATCACTTTGCCATAGGACACATCGCGATCTCCATTAACGACGATTTGAGTATTCGGTTTTAGCTCTTGTTGAGCTTTTACAAGATCGATGAGTTCATCTTCAGTCAGAGATTTATCACGACTATCACCAACGGATAAATAATAATTACCACTTTTATCAATACTGGCAACAAGAGGAGGTTCATCATCGTTAGACAAGGGTTCAGCATCAGCCGAAGGTAGATCTACCTTTACACCAGCTGTAACTAAGGGGGCAGTTATCATAAAAATAATCAGCAAAACAAGCATCACATCAATGTAGGGCACCACATTGATTTCTGCCATAGGCTTGCGTTTTTTATGTCTTTTCATTGACAATTGCCTTGCTGCTATGGGCTTTGCGGTGCAAAATGCCTGTAAATTCTTCTACGAAATTTTCATATTGATTTTCAATACGCTCTAAATTATTAGCGAAGCGGTTATAGGCGATTACTGCAGGAATGGCAGCAAACAATCCCATAGCTGTTGCAATCAAAGCTTCTGCTATACCAGGCGCGACCATGGCGAGTGTAGCTTGTTTAACTGAACCGAGAGAAATGAAGGAGTTCATGATTCCCCATACAGTACCAAAGAGTCCGATATAAGGTGATGTTGAGCCAACTGTCGCTAAAAACGAAAGGTTCGTTTCAAGGGTTTCAATTTCTCGAGATTGGCAGACTCTCATAGAACGTTGGGCACCATCCATCACAGCTTCAGGTGAAGTGGCTGGTTGTTGTCTTAATCGAGCAAATTCTTTATAACCTGCTAGAAAAACACGTTCTAGACCTTCACCACCATATCGACGCATGTTCAGTTCAGAAAATAATTTACTTAAGTCGATGCCTGACCAGAACTTTTCTTCAAAACGATTAATATTAAGTTTGGCTGCTTTGAGTAACTTCGCTCTTTGGAAAATAACCGCCCAAGAGATAATTGATATCAATAACAGTAACACCATAATACCTTGTACGATAAAACTGGCATCAACAAAAAGTCCCCAAATGGACATATCAGCGCTCACAAATAATCTCCTCTAAAAGTTGTTTAGGTAAAGCCTTAGGTTTCAATGATTTCATATCAATGCAAGCGGCTTTAACTTCTGCTTTGCTATATATAAGATTTGGACGTTGCTTATCCCGAATCGTTTGTTTAAAAACTAAACTTGCTCTTTTTGATGATTGAATTTCAGTTACCACCTCTAACAAATCATTAAAGCGAGCTGGTTTTAGATAATCAATATTCATCTTTGTTACTGCAAAGGCTAAACCTTCTTCAATTAGTACAGTCTGATCGATGCCGAGTTCTCTTAGCCATTCTGTCCGGCCGCGTTCAAAAAATCGCAAATAATTGGCATGATAAACAATGCCTGCAACATCAGTGTCTTCGTAGTAGACACGCACAGGAAAGATAAATTCAGTCATCGGCTGTTTTTATTGCTAATAATATGTTTCTAAACATTACGACATACCTTAGATAAATATTAATGTTTGTCTTTGGCAACAAGACCAAAATGACGATAAGCTTTAGCAGTTGCTATCCGGCCTCTTGGTGTTCTCTGAATATAACCTTGTTGAATTAAAAATGGCTCTAATACATCATCGATGGTATCTCTTTCTTCACCAATAGCAGCAGCTACATTTTCAAGACCAACAGGTCCACCATCAAACTTCTCAATGATAGCGAGAAGTAGCTTTCTATCCATGGAATCAAAGCCTTCCTTATCGACTTCGAGCATATCTAGGGCATCATTTGCAACAGCGGCTGTTATTGTTCCATCGGCTCTAACTTCAGCATAATCACGAACCCGACGTAGTAATCTATTGGCTATTCTTGGCGTTCCTCGTGCGCGTCGTGCAATTTCTTTTGCACCATCATCTTCAAGAGATAATCCCAAAATTCGTCCAGAACGTATAACAATGCCAGTTAGATCCTCAACATTGTAAAATTCAAGACGTTGTACAATGCCAAAACGGTCTCGTAATGGAGATGTTAATAAACCGGCTCGAGTGGTTGCTCCCACCAGAGTGAAAGGCTGCAGATCTAATTTAATAGAACGAGCAGATGGTCCTTCTCCAATCATAATATCGAGCTGATAATCTTCCATCGCTGGATATAAAATTTCTTCAACAACTGCACTTAAACGATGAATTTCATCAATAAATAAAACGTCATCAGGTTCTAGATTAGTTAATAAAGCTGCTAGGTCACCAGCCTTTTCTAGGACAGGGCCTGATGTGTGACGTATATTAACCTCCATCTCATTGGCAACAATATTAGCTAGGGTAGTTTTGCCAAGTCCTGGAGGGCCAAATATTAAAACATGATCAAGAGCTTCTCCACGCTGTTTAGCAGCCTGAATAAAAACTTCCATTTGCTCCTGAACTTGCGGTTGACCTCTGTAATCGGCAAGTTTTGTTGGTCTAATTGCACGGTCTATAACTTCTTCTTGCCCTTTGTCTTGAGCAGAGATAAGACGATCAGATTCAATCATAAGTTATTTGATTCCTAAAATTTCAAAACTAATCATCATACTAATGTTCCTTTTAGGGCAAGTCGGATAAGTTCAGAACTGGATGTTGTGGAAAAATCATATTCTTCAGCTAAACGAGAAACAACTTTTGACGCTTCATGTGACTTGTATCCTAAAGACTCTAGAGCAGATTGAACTTCAGTCATCACTCCATGAATCGAAATATTACCTGAACCTGTCCCAGATGACTGTTTAATACTTTCTACAGCAGTATCAGAATTCCAATCTTTTAATTTATCACGCATCTCAACAACCAGTCGTTCTGCCGTTTTTTTACCGACACCCGGTATCTTAACCAATAAAGAGACTTCTGCAGCATTAATACAAGCTACGAAATGTTCAGTTTCCATCCCAGATAAAATAGCTAAACCCAATTTAGGACCAATGCCACTAATCTTGATAAGATTTTTAAACAATCGTCTATCTCTGAGGCTTATAAATCCGTATAACTGATGGGAATTTTCACTGATACTCAAATGAGTATGTAGAATAACTTCTTCGCCTAAGGTCGTGAGGTTACAACAAGTTCCAAGGGGTGCTTGAACTTCGTAGGCTATTCCACCAGCTTCTATCAATAATGTAGGGGCTTCGTTTTCAATTAGAATGCCACGTATTCGTCCAATCATTTACGATCATCTCAGTCTATTAGTTTCTATGTTTAGAAGTGTAGCGAATTGCGACGATGGTTTCAGCTTAAATTGATGTAATTTACTCATAACAGCTAACTATGTCATATCTATTTACATTTAAACTAACAATGTAATGATTTGAACCTATACATCATAATTTTCAAATTGCATAATTATTAACGTAATCAATTATATCTCTGTTAAATTTCTGTTTTATCTCATTTAAATCTAAATCATTAATCAATGTTATCTGCATTATAGCTATGTCAGATTATTTTCTTATAGATGATAGATAAGTGATGATATAAACAATTATAGGTGTGGAAATGCTTTTTTTAAAAAATGCTTTACTCAATCTACTTGGTACTTTAATGGAATTTATAATATTTATTAATACAACTAACATAATGGATGATGTCTCGTGATAAAGTTATTTAAAGCCTTTCTACTCAGCTCCTTTATTTTCTATAACCTTGTTGTTATAGCCGAAGAAATAAGTATCTTTACCAGCCAAGCTCCTGTTTATATTATTAGTGATATTCATGGTGATTTTAATAAATTAGAGACAAATTTAAAAACCATAGGATTAATAGATTTTGATGGAAATTGGGTTGGAGAAGATGCTCATTTTATTAGTCTAGGTGACATACTTCATACTAATAATGATAAACAACCTAGTAGCCGAAAGATTATCGACTTATTCATGAAATTGCAAATTCAGGCAGAAGATAAAGGTGGTAAAGTCCATGTCTTAATGGGTGATAAGGAACTCGATCAGCTACAAGGCAATTGGGGTACTTTGACTACAGAAAGAATTGAGCAATTTTCAGACCTCTATCCACACCAAGAAGATCTTAATGCGTATCACCAAGCTTTTAGTTTAACGGGTAAGTATGGTCAGTGGCTTGCAGGATTACCCTTTGTTATTAAGGTCAATGATCAACTTTTTACTCATGCAGGAATATCAAAGTGGATTAAAAATACCGAATTAAATGCTCTTAACAAGAAGTTACGTACAGGATTAATCAACAACATAAATACTTGGCAATCTCTTACAACTACTTATAACTTAGCTTATAACACACCTATTTCAGATAGAGTAACTACAGTTGCAGAATTAAAAGATAGCCTTAATAAAACTAAGTATCTTTCATCCAAAAGAAGTCTTGCCTTTTCAAGAATGGGACCAGTGATGTATCACGGCAATGAAATATGTCATCCCTATTTCGAAAATGATCTTTTGAGTAAAAAATTACAATATTGGAAGGCATCTAGACTGTGGGTTGGCCATAATACTGCCTCCGATAAAAATGTTCATACACGTTTAAACGATCAATTAATGCAGATTGATACCAGTAATATTAAGACAAGTTCAAATAATAATTCATGGGTAGCCAAATTATCACCTTCTGGAGAAGCTAGTTTTATTGATGGAATCACGGGTAAAAATACTCAACCAGTACAAATTAGTAATCGTAGAGTGAATAACTCCTACAACATGAATGATGAAGAACTAGAAAATTTTCTTAGTACTGCGACAATCACCCAAAAATATAGGACAAAAGAAGGAATAACAAAACCTTTTAAAGT
>JBLHLI010000159.1:0-6055 GCA_047618765.1 Enterobacterales bacterium
ATGAATAAAAATGAGGCTGACCAGGTTATTAATACTAGTCCTGTTAACGATTCTATACCAGTAAGAAAGCGAATTGAACCTAGTGGTACTATATCTCCAAAACCTAAAGTCGTGTAGGTGGTAAAAGAATAATAAATACAATCTAAAAAGGAACCATTAAAATTGCCCTCTAAATATCCCCATTTTTCAGCACCATTCATGTAATAATAACCAGTTGCAAATATCAAAACTTCAATAATATGTGCTAGTAAAGCACCTAACACTCCTAGAACTATACGGAAACGATGTTTTATGGTTAGTTTGGGGATCCAATTTGATAACAGTAGTAAGACATCGTAATGTATTAGTACCACTAGAGCTACAATTAGACTATTCACCAAAAATATTATGAGCATTTATTATCTACCTAAAAAGAGTCTACCTAAATAGAGTCTACCTAAAAAGAGTCTACCTAAAAAGTATCTATCTAAAAATTACTAACGATTGTGATGACCAAATGTTAACTAAACTAAACTCATTAAGGACTTTTTTGAATAATCTGCAAGTTCATCTAAACGATTTTCTCGCACTTTTAAAACCCACTCAGGATCTTGCAAAAGTGCTCGACCTATAGCGACAAGTTCAAACTCACCCTTATTTAATCGTCCTGATAGTTCATTAAAAGAATCTCTAGCAACTGAAGATGATTCAACCATATCGCGTTTTTCTTCATCAATGAATGAACCACTAAGTCCAACGCTACCAACTGTAATGCTAGGTTTACCAGTAATTTTTTGTGTCCAACCAGCAAGATTAAGCGTAGATCCTTCAAATTCAGCATCCCAAAATCGTCGAGTCGAACAATGAAATATATCCACGCCTGCTGCAACTAAAGGCTTGAGAAAAGTTTCAAGTTCGGCGGGGGTGTTAGCAAGTTTTGCTGAGTATGCTTGTTGTTTCCATTGAGAAAATCTCAAGATAATTGGAAAGTCAGGGCCACATTTCTCTCGTATTCCTTTAATAATATCCACTGCAAATCGAGTTCTAGCCCCAATATCACCACCATATTCATCATCACGCTGATTAGTGTCTTCCCAAAAGAATTGGTCAATTAGGTAACCATGGGCGCCGTGAATTTCAATCCCATCAAAACCAATTCGTTTTGAATCAACCGCAGCCTGTATAAATGCATCAATAACCTCTTGTACATCCAGAGCTGTCATTGCCATGCCTACTTTCTTGCCTTTCATAATTAATCCAGAAGGGCTATATCCAGGTGTAGATTCATCGGGACCTACGCCATTTCCCGGTTTTCTAATAGCACCGACATGCCATAATTGGGGGATGATTTTTCCTCCTGCAGCATGGACAGCTTCAACAACTTTTTGCCAGCCAGCTAAAGGCTTATCGCCATAAATATATGGCACATTAGCATAACCACTAGCAGCCTTATGTCCCACGCAAGTTCCTTCAGTAATGATCAGACCGATATCATTTTTAGCTCGCCTTTCATAATAGGCAACAACCAAATCATTTGGGATCCCTTCAGGGCTAAAAGTACGCGTCATAGGGGCCATAACCACCCTATTCTTAAGCTTTAAATTACCTAAATCGATAGGTTGGAATAAATTACTTTCTGCTAATGTCATAACTGCCCTTACAATGTGAAATTTATATATTATTTATATTGTATGTGAAAGAAGTGCACTTGGATATATTCTATTTACACTATTGAATAAGATTTATCTGCTAATTGTTACTACTGTTAAGCAATAGATTTTTTATAGGTCCGAATCTGAAATTTTTATCTACTCAAGAACAAATGAAAATCGCGTTCCTTCACCTAGGGCACTTTTAACTTTTATATCAGTACCCAATACATCTAATAATTTTCGTGTTATCGCTAGACCTAAACCTGTATTTTCATTCTTACCCTCTGTTGCATTTTTGGCTCTAAATCTGGCATCAAATATATACGGAATATCGTCTTCAGGAATGCCATCACCGTTGTCTTCAACACTTACCACCCATCCATGTTGATTATCAACAGCTGTCACACCTAGTATGATAGTTCCATCTACCTGAGTATGACGCAAAGCATTTTCAATTAAATTACTTAATATACGTTCTAATTTACCGATGTCTGTTTTAATGTGTAAGCTTGATTCAGGACAATCAATATTAATTGAAATGTTCTTTTTAGTAGCCGTAATTGCAAACTTATCTCTTAGATCATAGAGCATTTCTGTTAATGAAAACTGTTCAAGTTGAATCGCAACTTGGCCACTCTCTAAATGGGCTAACTCAAAAATCTGATCCACTAGGTGTTTTAATTGCTGGGCATTTTTTAAGGCTCTTTTGAGAAAGATATTTTGCTGTTCTTCACTTAGTGAATCGCTCTTTAAATCAATGGTTTCAATATAACCCTGTAACGAAGCTAAAGGTGTTCTTAAATCGTGTGATATGTGTGTAAGTAGCTCTCTTCTTTGTGAATCAACAGCTTTTAATTGTGTCATTTGAGTATTTATTTGATTGATCATGGCATTAAATGCATAACCTAAATCTTGAACTTCGCCATGATACGATTCCCAGTTTGTAAGGCCAACCAACTTTTGTTCAAAACCCTTTTTCCTAATTGCATTAACTTCGCTAGTTAAGCGACGTAATGGGCTGACAAATATTCTAAAAGTCAGTAATAAACTCACCAATAAAAATAATAATGTTGCACCTGCTACAATTAGGCTCAACTGTAAATTTTTGTTGGTTAAAATTCGTTGAAATACAGAGTCATAAATCTGGCCACCAATAATTACATATAAATATCCACGTAGCTGATTATCTTTAATTAAGGGTGCGACAGAAAATATTTTATGCCCATCTAAACTTCGAGGGTCTTCACCATATAAAGGAAAATGACTTTGTCCATTTACCATTTTTTTAATAGACTTTAAATCAACATTATTTCTAACCACTAAGCCTGGTTTAGCTGAATATGTTTTTACATTACCGGTTGCATCTAGTACATAAAATTCAAATGAAGGCCCAAGGATCATCATTGAGTGAAAAAGGTTTTCCAATGCAACTTTATCCAATGCGCCTTCTTGGAGTAATGGATTATCAGCAACAAGATGAGTAGCTAAATCACGATGCAGTTCTTGTTCAGCTTTAAATCGAGAATTAATTTCAAGATTTTGCATCCACCAAAAAATGATAGAGACCATTGCAATAAATACTATAGAGGTGGTTAAAGCTAACCGTTGATAAAGCGACAATTTCATTTACTGACACTCCTCAGGCTCTAACTTATATCCAACACCCCAAACAGTTTGCACAATGTGAGGATCTGCAGCATCAACTTCTAATTTATTGCGCAGACGATTGATGTGTGAGTTAACAGTATGTTCATAACCGCTGTGTTGATATCCCCAAACAGAATCTAATAATTGTGAGCGGGAAAATACTTGGCCAGGATGTCGTGCAAAATGCCATAACAAATCAAACTCTGTTGCCGTTAATTCTAAAAAATCATTACACCAACTAACCTTTCTGGTTGCTTCATCAATCTCTAAGTTACCTATGGTAATTTTAGATATTGATGATTCATTTTCAGACTCTGTGTTATTAAATACATTAAAGCGTCTAAGTTGACTTTTAACCCTTGCCTGTAATTCTCGAATACTAAAAGGCTTAGTCATATAATCATCAGCACCTAACTCAAGTCCAACTACCCGATCCGCCTCAGAAGACTTCGATGTTAACATCAGAATAGCTTGCTGAGGTTTCTTTTCTCGAACAATTCTGCAAATATCAAGACCACTCATTTTCGGCAATGTTAAATCAAGAATGATAAGTGCAAAATCACCGTCAAGGGCTGCCTTTAGTGCCGATTCACCATCAGCACAGTGTTCAGTTGAGAACAACATATCTTCTAGATTAACTCTAATGAGATCTGCAATGTCTAAATCATCTTCAACTATCAGTATAGAATTATTCATTTTTATTCATGTCTTATTTAAGTACTTATCAAGTTATTAGATTGTTGATAAGTTAAAAGGTTACAAATAATTAAAGAGGCCATTATTTAGCCCCTTTAAAAAAACAATATTTACTATTGCGTACGTGTAATGGTAATTTTCATTACTGGATTATCAAACTTATGGATTGCAGATAATACAGACGTTGTAAGCCCATCATCCATTGAAATAACACCGGGATGTCCTGCTACATAATCTACATCATCTCTAGCAGAATTAAAACCTTCACCGCCGTCAGCAGGTCCAGGTATGGTACCCGCCACCTCGCTATTTGCTTCAGTTCCAGAATCGTAGCTCCTAGTCATCATACTAAGATTATCACCAATTGCCATACCACTTACATCAATGGCTGTTCTACCACTAAATGCATCATTAGTATTCACTAGCATAGATAAGATTGATAGCAAGGGGGCTTCTTCACTGGTGGTAGTGATAACAAGTGACTCAGTCATTCCCGGAGAAAGAGGCGAACCTCCTGCAATGGTATTGAGAAGCCTTGTATCAGCAATTATTTCACTGTTGTCACCTGATTCAGCAAGAAGCTCTAATGCTGCACTGGCACTAACACCGACAGACCACAGAGTAATGTCTTCATGAGAAACCACAGTAACGGGTGATAGTGGTTGACTAGATGTTAGATTAGTTACCATCACTTCATAACTATAGTCTGTAGTTGTCACAACCGGTGGAGTTGGAGTTTCTATTGATGGATTATCGTTACTATCACAACCAACTAAAAATAAAGCGGTCACTAGTGAAACGCAGGTTAAAAGTTGCTTATTGCTTTTCATATTCATGACTCCTTAGTTAACTACAACGGTTAGTCTTACTACAGGATTTAACCAACGATGGACGCGGTTATCTAAATCACTTTTTCCTGCTGTTAAATCATCATCACCCAAGCTGCCACGATGTATATGGACCATTGTATTAGTTTCAGTAGTTGTTACACCTGTTGCATTGGCACCAGCATCGCCACCTGGTGCTGCAGGAATACCCGGAGTACCTGGAGCTCCACCACCATTTATGATTTCATCATTAGCTTCAGTACCAGCGTCATAAGCGTTTAAGGTAACTATATAGGTACCTGCTTCGCTTGGAATTTTCCAGCCATCAAGTCCAGCAAATGCATCGTTAGTGGGCAATAACATTGATACTAATGACAAATATTCATTAGTACCTGTATCTAAAGTAGCAGTCGTAGAAGTACCTGCCTGTAATAACCCTTCAGCAGGATTTTCAATCATCGGTGCATTAATGGTAGTCAGAGTGGCAACTAAGCCTGAAATATCGCCACCTTCTGCCATCATCTGTAATTCGGTTGAAGCGGTAGTGCCAACTTCAAATAAATGCTCAGCTTCACCATGAGCTGCCACTAAAAATGGAGTGAAAATAATACCCTGAGTCAAATTATCAATGGTCACAGTTATGTTTTGTGCTTGAAGTGACATTGAAGATGTCATAAAAGCGAGAGATGTTATCAATAGTTTTCTTTTCATTTTAATTTCCTAGTGAATGAAGTTCGGAAATCAGTATGGCAACAAGAAATCAAGGATTGATCACGAAATTATCACATTTCTATCACAAGATAATATTTCTGTTACTTAAACGCTTGAGCTTGAGCTGAAAGACTATTAGAGTATGCAGCATAATTCTATAAGCTAAAATGTGGATATACTTATGACTATCATCAAACAAAACGATGTGATCGACAGTGTTGCAGATGCACTACAATATATTTCTTACTATCATCCAAAAGATTTTGTTGACGCCATGACAGAAGCTTATGAAAAAGAGCAGAATCAGGGTGCTAAAGACGCTATTGCTCAAATATTAATTAACTCGAGAATGTCTGCAATAGGTCATCGTCCAATCTGCCAAGATACCGGTATCGTAACCGTTTTTGTTAAACTGGGTATGGCTGCTTCTATTGAAGGTGATATGACTCTTGATGACATGATCAATGAGGGTGTTCGCCGCGCCTATAGTCATTCTGGCAACCCTCTAAGGGCTTCTATTGTTGCTGATCCCGCTGGACGACG
>JBLHLI010000160.1:0-6044 GCA_047618765.1 Enterobacterales bacterium
AAAGTCAACTTTGTCGAAGATGGTATCGACTTTGCGATTAGATATGGCAAGTTAGAAGATTCTGGACTGGTAGCTCGTAAATTATTAGCTCATCCAATGATGGCTGTTGCCAGTGAATTTTATTTAACTAATAACGGAATCCCTCAACATCCAAATGATCTAAAAAATTATAGCTGTATTATTTCTAACAATGATCATTGGTTATTTGAACACGACGGTCATCAGGAAAATATTAAAGTTCAAGGTCGATGGAAGAGTAATAATGCGCACGCAGTTGTTAAGGCGTGCGAACAAGGTTTAGGCATTGCTTATATGCCACAGCATAATTTTTTACAATCCGTAAAGCTTGGAAATTTAACACCCGTACTAGAAAAATTCTGGCGCAGAGACTCACACAGTTGGATTGTATATCAAAACCGGCGATTTTTACCCATGAGAGCACGCTTAGCTATTGATCATCTACTGGGCCACTTTTCTAAATGAATCTCTAAGGATCAAGATATACATTAATTAAACCTATCTAAATTCCGCTTTAGGTTGATAGCAGAAGAAGATACCGAACGGTTTCAACATGGTATCACTGATCGTTTTGCCATAAAGAATATTAACATTGCAGTCATTAACGACACCGGAGGGATTACACAAGCTCAGCAAAGAGAACTTTTAGAACTGCTTACTAATAGGGAGTTCAGGAATATTGTCAGCTTTCAGCTTGGTATCATGAAGGGCCAGGAAAATAAACTAAACAACATCATTGAACAATATAATATTCTCATTCCCGTAATGACCGTTCCGTGACATTTGAGCCACCAAGTCAGTTTTTTAGATCACAGAAATAGATCTATTATTTAGCAATCATCTCACTGTTGATGCCTTTGCTCATTAGTGTTCTTGGTATTGTATTGCCAATATAAGTAGGGGGGGATCTTTGGCTTATTTCTTAATACATTAATAATGATTTTCGCCTTATGACTGTTGGCTATATTGTTATATATCATTATATACAGAGGCATAAATTTAAGGTAAATATTGCTTACAGAATATTGATATGGACAATGATCTTATAGATGATGAATCTTGATTAAGAGAGGTTTATCAAATCGTTATTGAAGAGACTGGATTTAATGTCAACGGCTATAATTCTGCTAACGATTATATCTCACATACAAAGAGTCAAATATACTCGCCACCTAGCATTGCTGTAATTACTGACGGTAGTATGCCAGTAAACTCTGAATGTTAATTACTCAGCGTCTGATAGATGTCGGCACTTAAGTTTTCAAGTACATGGTATAACAGTCCTTTTTCTGACAAATCAAAATGAAAGCTATCTGATTCTAATAGTTTTTTAGCTTGCTGATCTTGAGTACTTTTCATCATCAAGTAATATTTCCCTGTCTGTCTTTTCTGCCATGCCCATTTAGCTCCTGTTTTTTTCAGATTAAAATTTCTATCATTTAGAAATACTACATCTAAAATTTCAGCATCAGTCACCGCTTGCTTCTCTGAACCCCAGAAGACAGCGCCATCCTTATCAAACCAAATACTGTCATCTGGACTTTTGGTATAACTAATATACTCCCAGTTTTCTTCTGCAGGCATAGACTGGTCAGTTTTAATATCATAGTGATAAACTTGCCAGTCATCACCAGACTTAACACTGTATGAAACTGTCTGGTCATCTTTCCATGATATACCGCGAATTTCAACCTGGGGTATTTTCAATACAGTTGATTGACCGGTTTTAATGTCAATTAAATGAATTTCATTTAATGTTAAAGCAATTAAATAGTTGTCGTCATATGACCAAAGTAACTCGATATAATGACGATTATCGTTAAAGCTAGATAATTTTTTACCTTGCTTTCCTTCTCTATCAGTTAACCACAGTTCTTCGTTGCCTGAACTGATACCAATGTAAGCTATTTTATTAGTCTGATGAGCAAAGGTTGCAAGCCTGTCACCAACCGAGGTATGAACTACCAGATTTGAACTACCGCTCTTGAAATCATAGTAATATGCATTTTGATTTACCTGAACCAGAGAAAATAGGTAATCGCTACCGTTACTATGTCTTTCAGGCGCTCTAACTTGCTCACTGCCAGTGTAAACTACTTGCCTGTCGTTGCCCTGCAAATTATAACTAACTATCTGATAGGAAGGGTGCTCGCCCATCAATACAACTCGCTTTGCGCTATGGTCCCAAATTCCACAGCAAATGTAAGCATCTTGTTTAAACAATAAGGTAAGTTCATCAGTATCTAAATCGAGGGAATAAAAACCTTCCCACTGTTGTTTGTCTGGCGATGAAATTAATAGTTTATTTTCAGTTGGATGCAAATCGAATGAGAAATTACCGGCCAGAAAAAGTTCGGGTTGATTTAATCTTCGTTTTACACCCGTTTCTAAATTCATTTCGAATAATGTAAAAGGGGTATTTCTGCCATTATTTTCAGTATAAACTAAACGATTGTCATCATGGGTATAAGCAATTTTTCCATAACTGCCTGTCGGGCAATTGTGAATTATCTGAGGCTCTCCTATAGACAAATCTTTAAACGAGCGCATGAAATATTGACACGAACCAGGCTTAGTCACTAAATAAACAATCGAACTACCATCACTATTCCATGATACTGAATCTACCCAGGTGTTCGACTCTTCACCATGACTGATCTCAATAGCCGTTTCATCAGCCAACGATTTAATCCACTGATACATTTTTCGTTCACGCATTTCAATATAAGCGAGATACTTACCATCAGGGGAAACCTCTGGACGCCATTCACGTCCAGGCTCACGAGTTAATGCCTTTACTCCGGTAATTGGTTGATGAGTTTCTTTCTGTTGCCAAACGATGACTATGGCAATTAAAGCAATAACGAAGAGTAATAATATGGGCTGAGTGATAAAAAGCTTTTTATTAGGTGTTAATGAGGCTTGAGCATCCTCCACTGCGTCTTCATTAATCTGAGACAGGGGGGCGATAAACTTGTATCCCTTTTTAGGGAATGTTGCAATAAATTGAGGCTTTTTAACATCATCATTAAATATTTTACGAAGTTTAGTGATCACCTTGCTCACAGCGTTATCGGTGACTACTCGCCCTAACCAAACTTGCTCAATCAACTGATCCCGACTGATTATCTGGTCTTGATGTCGACAAAAATAAGCTAACAATTCAACGACCATCGGTTCCAATTGTTGAATTTCTTGTTCAGAAATTAAAGTCTGTTGTCGTTCACAAAAAATAAATTGTTTTATACGCCAACGCATAGTTTATCCATAAGTAATCAGGCTGAAAGTGAGGTAAGTTGCAGAAAGTAGCATATTTAAAACTGATGGTCACCAAAAGTCACAACAAATCACACCTTTATCACTACTTCACATCAAGCTAACAGTAACATCAGCTCCAGTAATCAAACACACACTAAAGGAAAATCAATTATGAAACTTATTCAGGATGGCTATAAGTCCAGCAATCACCTAAAAGTAATTTTGCTATGGCTGTTAATGTTGATGCCTTCTATGGCTTCTTTACTGGCAAAAGATATTGAACAGGCTACGTTTAGAACACCTAAAGAGATGCTAGAAAATAAAGTTCAAAACAAGCAAGACAGCATTGTCATGCTAAAATCAGATAACTTAAAACAACAGCTTTTGGAACTCGCTAAGCAGATTGATATTACTGATCAAAAAACTCTGTCCGATAACGAAGAAATTGCCCTTGCTTCTATACTCGGTCAAAATGCAAAAACGTTAATATCAATAGAAAATAATAGATACCCGTTAAACTTCTATCATTATTCATTACATTCAAAAGCGAGCCAGGCGAAGGCGTCTTTAAAAACTCCCCTTCAAGAGAAATTAACAACACTGCTTGATAATACTCTTGCGGATTTGAGTGGTGAAGAACTTCACAGAATTAGTTATTCCATGAGTTGGTCATTATCTCGTGGTGAAGATTATATGTTGTACCTGTTTGGTCAGTATCAACAAAAGGACAAGTTATCAATAAATCAAGCAATGACCCTGATTTCTAATTACCAGCTATTTAAAGTTTATGAAGAGGTTTTACCTGTTGCAGTGAAAATGATAAAAGCTGAGCAAAACAAGCGTTATCTTGTTCAAACTGATGTGTTAATCAAAACATCTGATGGCGCAACCATATCGGCTGTTGTAGTTAGAAAACATGGCGATACTGTTAAGCGTCCTACCGCTTTTCAGTTTACTATTTATACTGATGATGACTCGCAAATAAAACAAGCAATGCATGCAGCGGCACATGGTTACATTGGAGTAATAGCCAATACGCGAGGTAAAGGTAAGAGTCCGGATGAAATAATACCTTGGGAATATGATGGTAAAGACGCTTCAGAAGTAATTGAATGGATATCAAAGCAATCTTGGAGTGATGGGCGTGTGGCAATGTATGGTGGTAGTTATGTTGGTTTCACACAATGGGCGGCAGCAAAGTACATGCACCCTGCATTAAAAACTATAGTGCCTTATGAAGCAGCGAATCCAATGGTTGGTTTGCCAATAGAAAATAACATTTTTATCACGGCTAACTATCAATGGGCCTTCCATGTGACTAATAATAAAACTATGGACAATTCTGTCTATGCTGATTGGAAACATTGGCAGGATACTTTTGATGAATTGTTTGAAAGTGGTCGAGCCTTTAAGGACATTGATAAAATCGAAGGCACTCCAAATCCATGGTTTCAAAAATGGTTAACTCACCCAAGCTATGACAGTTATTACCAAGCCATGTTGCCTTACCAGGAAGATTATAAAAATATTAATATTCCAGTATTAAGTATTACAGGCTACTTTGGAGCTTCAATATCGGCGCTCGACTTTTTTACTAACCATAACCAATTTAATAAAAATGCCAACCACTCTCTTTTGATTGGTCCATACGACCACGGTACGGCTCAAGGAATTCCGCGTTCGCACTATAGTAATTATCAATTAGACCAAGTCGCATTAGAAAAAGACACTGCGGAAATTACCTTTCAATGGTTTGACCACATACTTTTCAACAAACCTAAGCCAACACTCATCAAAGATAAAGTTAATTATCAATTGATGGGTAGTAATACTTGGCAGCACAAATCGTCACTTGTTGAACTGAATAAACAAGCTATTACTTATCACCTTGGGAACAAGGTTAATGGCAAAAAGTACTATCAACTAACAACAAATCAACAAAATGAATCTGATTTTATTAAACAAACTGTTGATATGAGTGATAGAAAAAATCAGCATAACGCTCGAACGTGGCAAGTTATTCAAGACGAGCTTAACGAGCCTAATGGTTTAATATTCGTTAGTGACGCTTTTATCAAACCTCAGGAACTCACGGGTTCAATTACTGGTCATTTTTCGTTGGCAATAAATAAGAAAGATGTTGATATTGCCTTTAAATTCTACGAACTAAAATCGAATGGCGAAACCTTTAACTTGGTTAATTATATTAGCCGAGCAAGTTATGCAGATGACATGAGTAATCGCCAATTACTTACCCCCAATCAAAAAACAATTGTTCCAATCATTAATAGCACCATGACCTCAAAACTAATCGAAAAGGGTAGTCGCTTGGTGATGGTGCTTAATGTTAATAAAAACTCTGGTGCACAAGTCAACATGGGTACAGGTAAAGATGTCAGTTTAGAAACCATTGATGACGCTGGCGAGCCACTTGAAATTAAATGGTTTAGCGATAGCCAAATCAATATTCCTCTCAAACCTTGGATAAAGTAATTTTCGATAACAAATAGTCAGTCCCTCTGAGAAGGGGGGCTTCTATATGTCGGCTATGTGATTAGATTAACTATCCATTAAACGGCGTATTCTAATTAGTAAATCGTTCGAATTATAAGGTTTATGAATAATCTCATTGTTGATCAAGATGTCACTTTTTTCAAAATTTGTATCATCATAATAACCACTAACTAACTGAATTTTTATATCTGGATATTTCTCTTTAACAATAACAGAAAGTTCATGACCATTCATTTCAGGCATAACCACATCGG
>JBLHLI010000161.1:0-6039 GCA_047618765.1 Enterobacterales bacterium
GTACCCAAACCTTTGATTCGGTAAAACATGCCGATTGTATTTTGTTGATTGGTGCTAACCCAACCGATGCTCACCCTGTTTTTGCCTCTCAGATGCGCCGCCGTTTGCGAGAGGGCGCTAAGCTTATAGTTGCTGATCCTCGTGAAATAGATTTACTTAAAACACCGCATTTAAAAGATGCTATTCACTTGCCATTACTACCAGGAACCAATGTTGCACTAATTAATGCTATTGCCCATACAATAATCACAGAAAATCTACAAGATACAGCTTTTATCAATGATCGCTGTGATGACAAAGCCTTCGAAACCTGGTCTACATTTATCCAATTACCAGAAAACTCAGCAGAGTCAATGTCGAGCATTACTGGTGTACCTGCCCAAACAATACGTGAAGCGGCTCGACTTTATGCTGGTGTGCCTAATGGTGCAATTTATTATGGCTTAGGCGTAACTGAGCATAGCCAAGGCTCAACCATGGTTATGGGTATAGCTAACCTAGCAATGGCAACAGGTAATATAGGTCGAGAGGGCGTAGGCGTTAATCCGCTACGCGGTCAAAACAATGTACAGGGCGCTTGTGACATGGGCTCATTTCCTCATGAGTTGCCTGGTTACCAACATGTAGCAAATGATGAGCTACGGGGTAAATTTGAACAAACATGGGGTGTAAAAATAGATAATGAACCCGGTTTGCGTATTCCTAATATGTTCGATGCGGCAGTATCGGGTACCTTTAAAGGTTTGTATGTACAGGGTGAAGATATAGCGCAATCTGATCCTAATACTCATCATGTTGAAAAAGCATTAAGTGCGTTAGATTGCTTAATTGTGCAAGATATCTTTTTAAATGAAACGGCTAAATATGCTCACGTTCTATTACCAGGTTCAACCTTTTTAGAAAAAGATGGCACTTTTACTAATGCTGAACGACGCATCAACCGTGTACGTAAAGTGATGACACCATTAGGTGGCTTGGCAGATTGGGAAGTGACTATGGCTTTATCAAATGCCTTAGGTTATCCGATGGACTATAAACATCCATCTGAAATCATGGATGAAATTGCCAGTTTAGTACCAACATTCACTGGAGTAAGCTATCAACGGTTAGATGAGCTTGGCAGTATTCAATGGCCTTGTAATGAACAGTTCCCTGATGGCACACCTACGATGCACGAAGAAGATTTTCCGATTGGTAAAGGCAATTTTGCTGTTACTCGTTATCTAGCATCGGAAGAAAAATCAACTCGACGTTTTCCATTGTTATTAACAACGGGAAGAATATTATCGCAATATAATGTTGGTGCCCAAACACGACGTACAGAAAACCAAACTTGGCATGATGAAGACTGCTTAGAAATTCATCCTAGTGACGCTGAGTTACGCGGTATCAATCAAGGAGATTGGTTAGGCATTTCAAGTCGTGCAGGTCATACGGTATTACGTGCTGATGTTAAAGAAAGAATGCAGCCAGGTGTTGTTTACACTACTTTTCATCATCCAATTAGTGGTGCAAATGTCGTCACTACCGATAATTCAGATTGGGCAACTAACTGTCCTGAATATAAGGTAACCGCCGTTCAGGTTGAGAAAGTGTCACAACCATCGGAGTGGCAAGAGAGCTTCAAAAGCTTTGATAAGAAACAAGTATCACTATTAGAGCAGGGTAGATAATTTATTATGGACAACTTATATGGAAAGTAAACAACCAAGTGATGATCACGTTGACCAAAGCGCAGAATTAGAACATTTAATTCATATGGCTAATCAAATTGCGGATAATAACTTTCATCAAGGTGAAAAAGAGATAGCTATTGCCAACACGGTTAAACATATCAAAAACTTTTGGGCATTATCGATGAAAAAACAAATCATCCAATACCAACATAATGATGGAAAGCTGTTAAATGAAATTGTTTACAAAGCGGTAATAGAATTAAATGAAACATATCAGATGACGTTTTAACGGGGGTCGGATATTCGATAAGTTACTACTAAGATAACTCTAGAAACTATCTTTGCGCAGAGTTAATAATAGTGTTGTCAGTAGACGTTATTAATACCGTAACAGCATGACCATTAAAGCCGGTTAGATAGAGATGCAGCTTGTAGTGGTATTACAATGGGAGTCTAAAATCGATGTTTACGTAATTTTCTTGCCCTTACTGACGTAGTCCCAATAACACCCCCCGACTCATACCCTCAAGGGGCACCTATTAATCGGGGGGTGCCCTGTTGGAGTCGGGGAGTGCCTCTATTTTTTCTTGCAAATCTTCAAGCTATGTAGAGCCAGAAAACCTCCCCCCTTGATGGTTTTTTTGCTTGAAAGTAGTCGGGTTATTATGATTTATTCTTAGAATATTGGATCAGTTCACGTCGATATAAGTAATCTTTGCCATCTTCACTAATGTATTTGACATCAGCTTTTACTGATGGTGCATACCAATAGGTTTCATTATAGACCCCCTCCTCCATACTGTTATCCTCTTTTCTGTTAATATAAGAACCTATGTATGCAATCTTATATGCCATAAACTTTCCAGCAGCAACAGTAACTTCTTCAAATGAAAGAACTTCTACACTTTGACTCGTTTCGACTGACACGCCAACAACCGAAACAAATTGATTTTTATAGTCCCATTTATTGCCTACTTTGAGCGGCCAAACACGCGAAGGATTTTTGGGGCTTCCACCTAAAAATGTCCGAGTTAATTGATTGTATTTTTTACGCTCAAAGAATAGTTTTTCGCCGTCTTTACTGACAACCTTTCGGAAAAAATTATATTCTGGCTTTTTTGTTTGATTATTTATACGTGCCCACTCCCATTGCTCACCAAGATTAAAGTCAGTACTTGTTGGTATCTTAGATTCTTGGGCTTGCGTAATAGTGGATATGACTATTAAAGTGATCGCACTTACTAACTTTAGAACTACATTCATTATTTTCATTTCTTTGGATACTCCATTTACTTATGTTTGCTTATTTCTTAACAGTTTGACTGCTTATCGATTACTAGCGAGCATGTTAAGTTTTTTTCGATGTGCTGTAGTGACAAAACAGTGACTTGTCGTGATTTTTTGTGACCAAACCAATGAAATGTGTCATTTACCCCTTTTTATGGGGCTTTTAACAGGTATTATATATAAACAATACGTTGGCAATTAGAAGTACTTACGTTTCTTCGGCTTATTTTGGGTGAGCTCCCGATTCATACCCTCAAGGGGCATCTAGTAATCGGGGGGTGGCCTGTTGGAGTCGGGGAGTGGTCGTATTTTTTCGTTTCAGATCTTCCGCTTTGTGTCTGCCCACTGATTCTGTGAATTTGAAATAAAATATTACCTATGTATCAAGATGGACAATTTCCAATCTTCGGTTATGACACTTCGGAAAGTTTTTTGTAATTTTGACCAATTGAGCCAAATATCTTTCTTAAACTTTCAATATGATTGGTCGAGGAAAGTAGTAATGCCTTAGATCCAGAATCCAACTCGTGTTTATCATCAAGATAATTTTGTCGAATACTAGCCAGACCTTGGCCTTCACCTTGAGTCATATTTTTTAACATCTCCATGTCCATATCATCGAAATCTGTTGCTATGTCAATCAACGTTAATAAAATGGTATCTAAACCTTCTACTGCCATATGTGAGAGGTTTTCAGTCTTAGAATTTAACTCTAATCGTTTTAATTCTTTACCTAAATCTTCCAGAGAAGCATTCATTGTAATTAAAAGCTGTTGGTTATCTAACAATATATTGATGCGCTCATACAAATCAGTTGATAACTTTGCATCGCTCATAATATTGGTTATTGCATTAGTGATAATTTCACTGAGCACTTTAAAAGAATCATGAAAGGCTTTTATGTGCATAATATCCTTGTCTTCTCTAAATGCATTAAACGATTTAGACATGATATCTAATAAACGAGATTGTTCCTTCTCAACGCAGTTAATGGCTGATATTGGATCATCCAATGAGTAATCCTGCAGATATTTTAAGCTAGAAGTCTCTTTAGCCAACATTCTGGACTTAACGATTTGCTCAACTAAAAGAGACGCTGTATGACTATTACCATCCAATAACAATTCATGATTAAATTGGTCGAGTTCCTTTTTATCTTTTTCTGAGGCAACCTTGGCTATTACTTTTAACTCAGGATCAATAAGTGAAATAGCAGCACTGACCTTTTGTACTTCTTCAATGGATTCAAGAGCTACAATGGTGCTCATTGCTTGCTTAACCTTTAACCTATCAAGCAAGACACGATCAGATGGATCACCGTATACAACACTGCGCTTTGCCTCCTTAGCTTTAACATAGTCATCAGTGTCATTGGTTATAATGATGTGATTAATGCCTTCAGTAGTAAGCCTATCGGATACAACCTGTCCAAAAATACCATAGCCACAGAGAATGATGTGTCCGCCGATGACACTGGACTTATCAATTGGAGATTCTTCAATCGTTCCTTTAATAAATAGAGATACTATTTTATCAAGATTATTAATCAAGAATGGTGTGGCTATCATTGAAAGTACAATAGTCGCCATTAAGATCTGTACTGCTACAGGGTCCATCATTTTATTGGCTAAGAGCAATGAAAATACAACCAGAGAAAACTCTCCAATTTCTGAAAGTGTTATAGCTGTTTTTAATGAAGCTTTCTTAGTGTTTGAAAGTATCAATATACTAAAAATCGTTAACGCCTTAACAATCATAATCAAAATGCCAAACATAACAACAGGGACTATATTTTGCTGTACCACGGTAATATCAATTTGCAGGCCTATGGTTACAAAAAATACGCCTAACAATAGATCACGAAACGGGATTAAGTCAGCTTCAACTTGATATTTATATACGGTATCAGCAATCATCATTCCTGCGATAAAAGCGCCTAGGGAATAGGAGAAGCCAAAATGGTGAGCGATATAAGAAGCACCAACAACAACGAGGAGAATTGTCCCCATGTAGATTTCTTTAGAATTAGTATTGGCAACAATCTTAAAAACATACGATACAACATATTTACCAACAATTATTAAAATGGATAAGGCGATAACAGCATCGATAGTTGTTTCAATCAGTAACGTTGATAAACTCTTATCTTCATTGGTGAAAATTGTAATCATCAGCAAAATGGGTATCACAGCGATATCTTGAAAAATTAATACCCCTAATGAATTACGCCCATAATCGGTGCTAATTTGTCCGGTTTCATTTAATATTTTTAACACTATGGCAGTTGATGACAAGGCCAGGCCAAGTCCTACAATAATGGCGGGTTTATAATCAATATCAAATAATAAATTTGCTGCAATTGCTAATACTATTCCGGTGATAAATACTTGAGAGAAGCCATAAACAAAAACTTCCTTCTTCATACTCTTTAAATGGGATATAGAAAATTCTAAACCTATAGTAAACATTAAAAATACAACACCAAACTCAGCTACATGCTCTAAATCTGCATTACCATGAACATTGATATTAAATATTCCGCCAATAATAGCCCCAGTAAAAATATAGCCAATGACCGTCGGCATATTGATTCTTTTTAGCAACACATTTAAAACTGTTGCTATGGCAATTGTAGTAATTAAAAGAGGGATTAAATTTTGCATATTTTAAAGCGTTCCTTTCACATTATAGCTGGTGAGTTTGATTTTCTTTAAATTAACTATTGAGAGCTGTTAAGGCTTCTTCTTGTGATTTGTACACACTGACCATAGTGCTAAAACCACTAATTTCTAATACTTCATTAATTTGCTCATTAGCATTACATAGTACTATTATGCCACTTTTTGGCTTTAATAATTTTGCTGTTTTTAAAATAATCCTCAATCCGGCACTTGAGATATATTCAGTTCCTGAGAAGTCCATAATAACTTTTGAACCACCTTCTTCAAGGGCAGCAATTATTAGCGCTTCTGCCTCAGGAGCTGAAGTGGTATCTAGACGTGTTTCTGGTGAAACGATTAAGATCCCATCATTATTACTGATATTTATACTCATTTAAAAAACTCCTAATTTAATT
>JBLHLI010000162.1:0-6019 GCA_047618765.1 Enterobacterales bacterium
CCGACAAGCTCGGTGCAGTTGTTACACGACTTGTACTTAGGGATCGTCAGGAAAAAGATAAAGATGAATCAGAAGGCAATGAAGTACAATTACTGACTCTTCATGCGGCTAAAGGGCTTGAATTTCCTCATGTCTACCTTGTTGGTATGGAAGAAGAGTTGATGCCCCATAAAAACGCTATCGAAGAAGATAATATTGATGAAGAGCGGCGGCTTTGTTATGTGGGAATAACTCGTGCCAAAGCCACATTGACGCTGACTTTAGCTAAAGAACGTAAACGCTTTGGTAGTCAGATAAGTTGTAAACCAAGTCGATTTCTAGATGAATTACCAATGGATGATTTAGATTGGCCTTCAAAACAAGGGCCTGTGAGTGAGGATGAACGACGGGATCGTGGACGTGCTCATCTTGCCAAATTAAAAGAAATGCTCAATCGCTAATTTCAGTCAACTATTGTAGTCAATAAAACGGTCATTAAGATGATCCAATAAAAAAGCCGGAGACTGTTAAGTAACCGGCTTTTTTGTATAAATCGAATAATATTAGGTAATTAACCTGAGTAAAAGATAACTTACTGCTTTGCTTCACTCATAAAGTTAATTGAACTTACGAGTTCATCGTCACTACAATCAGTACAGTTGCCCATAGCTGGCATTACATTTTTTCCTGCTTTAGCTGATATCACAAGATCGTCCATACCGATTTCTAATAATTTGTTCCAAGCTTCAGCATCACCAGTTTTAGGTGCATTGGCAAGGCCTATACTGTGGCAAGCTATACAATAAGTGTTATATATAGCTTCGCCTGTTCTAGGTTCTAAAGGAGCTGCTGCTACCTCAACTTCACCTTCTTTAGTCATGCCTTCAATGTGAATTTGACCTACTGGGCTAGTACGCATATCGATGGTTTCTTTGGCCATATGAGTTGCTTGGCTACTAAATGTTGTTAGGGCTAGGCCTGTAATCATTAAAACTCTTATAAAAACTTGCATATTGTTAATCCTATTACTGTTCATTATACTATATTCATGTTGCTATTATTAATGCCTTCTTCTTGTAGAATAGCACCAAAATACGACTTTGGTGACAGATTATAGCGGTAATTTGTAAAAGGATAAACCTTTACTGCTATATGCCGATAGATAATGTAGCAAATTCAGCAATTTAACTTACACTTATTAGCAAATAAAGGTTAAACTATTTGCTAATAATAACAACTAAAGGTGCACTCTCTGAACTCTCTTTTGGGAAGATTTAAAAAATCCAATGACGGCTTTAATATTGGTGTCTCATTTCAAACGGGAAGGGTATCTGTTTGTGTGACCGAAGCCGATGCTAATGGCTTAAAAGTTTCCCTCTGTGTGTCACTTCAAGGTGAGCAAACTCATCAACAATTATTTGCCGAACTCATCAAAAAACATTCAATTCCAAAAAGCAAAGTAACCTTGGTATTGAATGCAGATCAGCGCACTATACATAAACTGGCTCGACCCGCTGTTGAAGACTCTGAATTAAAGCAGTCTGTTAGTTATCTACTCAAGGATAGGCTGGTCCATGGTGTTGAAAATTCAGTGATCGATACCATTGATTATCCAGAAGGTTGTGGTTTAGATGATCAACTGATGGTCGTTGAATGTAGCCGTAAATTAATACAAAGTGCTGTAGATACCATTACGGGCCTAGGGCTTGAGATTCATGCAATCGATATTTCTGCACTGCTGCTAGGGGAAATATTACAGAGCTATCCCGGTATTGAAAAAGGTTTGGCATTAGTGCTTGACCATCAGGATGGTGCTACTTTGCTGGTGTATCGTGGTGATTCTCTCTATTTGAGCAGAAAATTGTCGGGTATAACTGATTTTATTGCCTGCTTACCTTCAGAAGGTAATATGATGATGGCTGATATGCTGTTATTAGAAATACAAAGAACTCTTGATTATTACGATGCTCAAATGCGCCAACCACCTCTTACCGGAATTTTATTATCCCCCAGTTTTGGCGATATCTCACCTCTTGCCGAATATTTAGATAAAAATTTAGCCACTAAAGTTGAGTGCCTAGACATTAATCATTTACTTGATCTGCCTGAACCATTGTCTCCTAACATGCAGCATGATTGCCTGACGGCCTGCGCGGCTGCTTTTAGAAGGAAGCCTGGCTCATGAAGCAGCAAGTAGATTTTTATACAGAAGAATTTAAACCCAAAAAAGAGCTGCTAACTTTAGATAATATGTTGGTTGTTTGGATTGCTGGCATTGTTATAGTGTTGGCACTTTATAATTTAGAATATAAAAAAACTCAGATATCTACAAAGAACTTGGAAATGTCTGAGGCAAGAGAGCAGCATCAGAAAAATCAATTAAATAGCCTTCAAGCCAATTTTTCTGAAAGAGGTGATAGCCTGGTTTTGGAAAAAACATTTCAAGACATGAAGGCAAGCCTAGATCAACGAAACTATGTTCTTTCGCAACTCTCACAAAGAGCCGATGGGATGCGAAATGGTATAGCAGGATTAATGGAAAATTTAGCATTGATCACGGTTGATGGATTATGGTTAACCAATATCAGTGTAAATCAAGGTCAGTTGAGCGTCCAAGGAATAACCAATGATGCAGAGAAAGTACCTCAGTTGATCCAAAAACTTCAAGAGATCTCTTCCTTAAAGGATAAGCGATTTTCACGTCTAGAAATAAAAACCATGGAAGATAACCCCCGTTTGTTAACCTTTACACTTCAAAGTGAAAATCAGCTAGCAGGTTCAACGTCTAAGCCTAGGAGTTCTCGATGAAAGCTCAATGGGTTAAAGCCTGCGAAAAAATTGTGGCTCTATCTCAAAGAGAAAAGATTCTTGTTTTGTTAACGGGGCTGATCATAATTCCTGGAATCCTTGATTTTTTTCTTCTGCAACCTCTACGCGATGTCACAGCTATCAATAATAAAAAAATACTGTCCATTAATTCACGCATGGAATCATTTACTGCGCAGCAAGATGAGTTGTTGATTGAGATCAAAAATGATCCGTCAATGGAATTAGAGCGGCGGATTGGTGGCGTCAGTAAAGCATTGGAAGCAAGTAAAGCAGCTTTAGTTAATTATACCGATACCCTAATTGCCCCGCAAAAAATGGCTGCAATGCTTGAGAAAATGCTTCATGATAGTGGCGATCTGAAATTATTAAGTCTTGAAAACTTAGCCGTTACTCCTTTATTTGATAAAGAGTCGAACACAGAGAATGTAATAATTGAACAGTCTGCTTCTCAGGGATCAAAAGACGCAGAAGAAAAAAATGTCTTTGGCTTATACCGCCATGGTATCCGAATAGTCTTTCAGGGTAATTACATGAAGACTAAAGACTACTTACAAAAATTGGAAACACTGCCTTGGAAGTTTTATTGGCAGTATTTTGATTATCAAGTAGAGAAGCATCCCAAGGCAAAAATAACACTAACTATTTATACTCTAAGTACCAGTAAATGGTGGATAGGAGATGAAGATGAGTAGTAAATTTTGTCTTAGCTTAATAGTGATAGCACTAATGATGTCTTCACACTTGGCTGAGAATAATAGCTTAAAAGATCCAACTAGGCCACCCACTTCTGAAAGCGTAAAGTCGGGTAAAAAAATAGTAAGAGATTTGAAATTATCAGAAATCAGAATTACTGATAATGACCGACAAGTTGTCATCAATGGCAAGCGATTAAGAAAGGGTAATAGCATAGCTAATTATCAACTTCAACGAATCGAAGTTGGCTATGTAATACTCAGTAGTATAAAAGGAACTCTACGTTTGAATTTAATTAACAGCCGTATCATTAGGAAAAAGTTATGATCCAAAATGAGACAAAAATAGCTAAAACTTCTTCATCGATTAAGTTGCTGAAACTGTGCTTAATTTTGTCCGGTAATTTGTTTTTAATGAGTTGTCAAACCTCTCCTGAAAATAAGCAGCCAAACTTGGTAGAAGAGCAACTGACAGAAATTATTGCTTTGCAAAATGCCGAAAAAAAGGCCAGTGATAAAGCTGGTATTGAAACGCCCCCTCTAGAGGTGCTACAAGCGTTAAGTCCTAAAATGTCGAGCTTATTAGATAATAATAATGAAGAACGCTTCGACCTGGCTGTGAATAATGCACCAGCAAGAGAATTTTTTATTGGATTAGTCGAAGGCAGTGAATGGAATGTGGTTGTCTCTCCGGAAGTTGAGGGAAATATAACGCTAGATTTAAAAAATATTAATGTAAGTTTAGCAATGGATATTGTTAGAAATATTTATGGTTTTGAATATTCCCTTGTTGAAAATGTTTATGAAATATATCCCGCTAAAATGAAAACGGTAATGTTCCAAGTTAATTATCTTAATATTAGGCGTAGTGGTAATTCTGTGATCAGAGTTAACTCTGGGGAAGTTGCTGATAACTACAGTTCTGGACCGACAAATAATCGTGGCAATAATGCTAGTAACCAAAATACTCAGGGTGGCGGTAACAATACTGATAGTAAACACAGTACTAAAATTGAGACCAGCTCAGAAAATGATTTTTGGAAAGAACTTACCCAAACATTAACCCTGTTGATTGCTAATAATCCTCAAGCTCAAATAATTGCAAACCCACAAACCAGTATGGTTATTGTTAGAGCCTTGCCCGCTGAAATACGTACAGTTTCTTCTTATCTAAACAAGGTACAGAACGTAATGCATCGGCAGGTATTATTGGAAGCGAGAATTTTAGAGGTGATATTAGGTGATAGTTATCAAGCCGGTATTGATTGGTCGTCACTTGCTAAAGTGAATACCAGTAATGATCTAAATTTTTCTCAGAATGGTGGAACGGTTAGAAATCCTGATGCTGCAAGTTTACTATCAGGAATATTTAGTGCTTCCTATCAAAGTAGTAATTTTGAGTTGATGATTGATTTACTCTCAACCCAAGGTTTTGTTCAGGTTTTATCTAGTCCTCGTATCTCCACGCTAAATAATCAAAAAGCGGTTATTAAAGTAGGTACCGATGAATTTTTTGTAACGGATATTTCATCAACAACAACGGCAGGCGGAGGAACCTCTACGACTTCACCTGATGTTACTTTGACGCCATTTTTCTCTGGTATTGCTTTAGACGTGACACCACAAATAGATCAAGATGGAAATATCATTCTCCATGTCCATCCATCTATCAGTGAAGTTTCTGACCAAGAAAAAATATTAACGCTAGGAGATGAACAGGTCTCCCTACCTTTAGCAAAAAGTACCATTCGTGAATCGGATAGTATCATTCGTGCCCAGAGTGGTCAGGTAGTAGTTATTGGTGGATTAATGCAAACCGTAACTAATGATTCTGATTCAGGAATTCCTCTACTCAAAGATGTAACGGGTCTTGGTAATTTATTTAAACAAAAAAATATGAAAAATCGCAAAACAGAATTGATTATCTTAATTCGACCTATTCTTGTTGACGATAATACTTGGGGAGATTACCTAAAAGATTCGCGACAACGAGTGGGTAGTATGGGTAAAAACGGCGGTTAGTTAAATGTACTTATACCATTATGGCTTATCTGAATTGCCTTTTAGTCTGACTCCAGATACTGATTTCTACTGTGAGTTACCGGTTTATTCTGATGCCATGAATGTGCTTCGAATTGCTCTTGAATCAGGTGAAGGCTTTGTCAAAGTGGTTGGTGAAGTTGGTACCGGTAAAACCATGCTTTGTCGGATGTTGCTTAATTATCTCGATAAAAGGGCTCAGTGCGCCTATTTACCTAACCCATATTTAAGTCCAAATGAACTGCGATTAGCCCTCGCTTCAGAACTATCAATACGAGTCGCCAGAACGATTGATCAGTATCAGTTGACTGAGAAAATAAATGCAAAAATATTAAGATTGCATAAAAAAGGAATGCCGGTTGTGGTTATCGTCGATGAAGCCCAGGCTATACCCAGAGAAACTCTTGAAGCGTTACGTCTTTTTACTAATTTAGAAACTGAAAAACAAAAACTATTGCAAGTTGTTCTGTTTGCGCAAC
>JBLHLI010000163.1:0-5996 GCA_047618765.1 Enterobacterales bacterium
CACAAAGTCATAGTCATGAGACATACAATCTTCAAGATTTGCATAACCAACAAAATCATTGATCTCATTAACTACACAACTAGGATTAATCGACATAATCCGCTTCTTCATAACCTCAGTCTTGCTCAGGCCCACAGTTTCAGTAATCGCATGAATTTGTCGATTCACATTAGTAATACAAATTTCATCCAAATCAATCAAAGTAAATTGCCCAATACCAGAGCGTGCTAAGCCTTCAGCAACCCAAGACCCAACACCACCAATACCAATAATGGCAACATGTGATCGTTGAAAAATAGTTAAAGCTTCATCGCCATACAAGCGGGCAACTCCAGCAAAACGCAGTTCATTTTTATCTGACACAAATATCTACCTTAACTGTCTATCTTAACTAACCGAAAACTTTTCATTCGAGATGATTAGCACGAAATCTCGCAGAGTATACATCACTAAAGAATACTTGGACTACAGGCTTTAGAGGAAATTGCTGCTTAGTTCCGTAACACCAGATAAACTAA
Source organism: Enterobacterales bacterium (assembly GCA_047618765.1). GTDB lineage: Bacteria > Pseudomonadota > Gammaproteobacteria > Enterobacterales. The sequence goes on from JBLHLI010000163.1 coordinate 519, forward strand.
GCCAGAATTTCCATAACATCAGAAAAACTAAAAAATTAAACCTTTGACACAATAGCCTTAGACTTATAGATTAACTCCAATAGAATAAAATAATAAAAACGGAATCAAGATGCGCTTAATTAATACCCTAATAATAATACTATTAACAACATTTATCACAGCTTGTAATTCCCAAGATGATAGCAGTATTCCCCTAGCAAAAGACTACCAGCGCTTAGATGCTGATTGGCTAACCCACGATGAAGCAATACTACGCCATCTTACGGTTAGCAACATTGAATACCTTTTAAGAGTCGATCTAACAAAATCCACAAAATATACAGGGTTCGTAGAAATACGTTTTGACTACAAGCCAAGCTCTTTCCCACTAACGGTAGATTTTGTAGCAGGAGAAGCAGAACGCATATTAGTCAATAACACGCCCATAGCAATTGATTACAATGGTAATTTTATTAACATACAATCACAACATCTGGATGAAGGTCGTAATACTGTAAAAATTCAATATTCACATGCCTATTCAGATAATGGTTCAGGACTCTATCGTTACAAGGACCCATCAGATGGCTTAACTTATCTCTATACCCATTTTGAACCCTATGATGCAAATAAACTATTTCCCTCTTTTGACCAACCTAATCTTAGGGCAACCTATGAGTTAAAAGTTGTAGCGCCTAAAGAATGGACCGTAGTGAGTTCAGTTCGTGAATCAGAAACAATTATCGATGGTCCTTATAAACGCTGGATATTTCCAAAATCACCCAACTTTAGTACCTATATCTTCCCGCTTCATGCAGGACCTTGGCACATTTGGGAAGGCAAGGCTAAGAAGACACCAATCAGATTAATGACCAGAAAGTCGTTATCTAACATCATAGATGTAAGAGAATGGTTTAAAATAACCCAGCAGGGATTTAAATTTTACGAAGAATATTTTGATAGTCCATACCCCTTCTCAAAATATGATCAACTACTAGTCCCAGATTTTAATATTGGTGGAATGGAAAATGTTGGCGCAGTAACATTCACCGAAGATTATATTCCAAGAGGTAGCACAACAAAGGCTCAAAAACGGAGAATAGCAAACACCATATTGCACGAATTGTCTCATATGTGGTTTGGTGATTTAGTGACTATCGATTGGTGGAACGTACTTTGGTTAAAAGAAAGCTTTGCCTCTTATATGGCGCCACTCGCCCTATCTGAAGCAACAGAATACAAAGGTGCTTGGAGAGCTTTTTATAGTCGCACAAAACAAGGTGCATATGAAGCAGATCAAAGAGTAACCACACATCCCATAGAAATGCAGGTAACGGATACTAAAAGTGGCGACGCAAGCTTTGATAGCATTACCTATAACAAGGGAGCTTCAGTGCTATTACAACTCTCTCACTATCTGGGTAAAGATACCTTCCGTGATGGCATTAGAAATTACTTAAGTGAACATAAAAACAAGGCAGCTAAATTAACTGACTTTTTTGATTCCATGAAAAAGGCGTCGGGTCAAAACTTACAGAATTGGACCTACAACTGGATCAACTTAGCAGGTGTTAATACTCTCTTAACCGACTATCAATGTAGTGATGGATTAATAACTGACTTTAAACTTTTACAAACTGCTCCTGAAGAAAATCCATATCTCAGAACACATAAATTACAAATTGGCTTATACCAAAAAAATGCTCAGGATGAAATTGTTGCAACAAAAATACAGCCTGTAAAAATTAAAGGAGCCGTTACAACTGTTAGTGAATTAATCGGTGAATCTTGCCCGCTTTTAGTTTATCCAAATCATGGTGACTGGGGATATATAAAAATTGAGCTTGATAAAAAATCATTATTAATACTGCCAAAAAATATCAACTCAGTTAAAGATGGCTTATTACGTTCTATGTTTTGGCAAAGCATGTGGGATATGGTACTTGATGTAAAAATGCCATTAACCGATTACCTTGAGCTAGTACTAATCAATATTTCTCTAGAGACTGATGCAGAAATTCTTAGTCAATTATTGCTAAACATAACCCAAGCTCAAAGTTGGGTAAACTCTTCACCATCGATTAATAGCAAGGCCAAATTAAATCTTGAACAATTTGAACTACTGGCTCTTCAAGAGATCCAGATTGCTAAAGATGGTTCCGATTTACAGAAGATATGGTTCCAATATTTCATTTACATTGCACACACCTCAGGAGCAAAAAATCATCTATCTAACTGGCTGCAAGGTAATGTTTTCCCTATAGCACTGAACGATAATCAGGATATGAGATGGAATGCAATTATCAGTTTAAGTGCTGCCGGCCACCCTGGTGCTGAGCAATTATTAGCGATTGAATTATCTAGAGATACATCAGATAAAGGCGCAATGATGGCTATTGCCGCAAATGCGAGTCAACCCAATTTAGAGATTAAACAGTATTGGCTTGATGAACTTATGCGCAATGAAGAAAGGCAAACAGCCGCCAAGCTTAAACAAGCAATGACCTATCTATTTCCTAGTGGTCAAAGTAATTTACAGAAACCATTTGCTGAAAAAATTCTTAGTGATTTACATTATCTTGATAGTCACAGAGGTCAGGTTTTAATAGAAACTTTAGTTGAAACGATCCTTCCATCCCTCTGCTCAAAAGACTCCGTTGAACTATTAGCTAAATCAAAAGAGAATATGCTGAACCTAGGATTAATCGCACAAAAAGGTATAAAGATTTCTCATCAAGAAGATGCTCGTTGTGTTGCTATTAATGAGTTGTTAGAAACAAATTTAAAGTAAACGATAGTGGTTGTTTTGTTGTGGTTGTTCATTTTCAACAACTTCTCGACCACAGATTTGTTCTCTATCGATACTTGAAATAACTTGAATAATATCTTCGAGTATATTCTTTTGATAACGATGAGAATTATGCACTGAAATCTGTTCGCCTTGTCTATCAATTTTACCCTTTACAGCCACTTTATTGGCATACTTTTCAGCATCAATAACCACGATATTATCTTTTAAGTTTTGATAATTTATTGCCCCTTGCCTACCTAAGCGCTTACCACCAAAACGTTTGATACTAGAGGCTTTTAAAGCTCTGTCATGTTTAGAATAGTAGACATGTACCCTTCGTGAAAAGTCAGCTATGTAGCTACCTTTACCATCTAATTCAATATCTTTAGATGATAGATCTGGAGCAATTAAAATAGTTTCATCAAAAAGTTTTCGTCCAGTTGGAGAGCCAAGTGTATCAGATAAATATTCCATGCCTTTTCGTAATAAATAATTTCCCATGGAATGTGCAATGCAGTAGCTTGTTGAAAAGCAATCTTGTTCATTGTTGATTGCAAGATTGTTTATATCTAATAAAAATCGTGTGAAGGCGCCAACTGAGTCACGTGCCTCTTCCCTATCAGATAAATAATAAGCAACATTACCAGAAGATGGCCAAGAGAAACCAATTAGCAGCGGTGGATAACTATTCACCAAAGTGAGTTCTTTTTCTAAGTCAAAAAGCTCATCAATACTTTCTTGATAATCGTTATTAAAACCATGAATATAAATTCCAACTTTGGGTGTTGAAATACCGATAGATTGTAAACGCTTTAGTTCTGAAAAAAGTGCAACTTCGAAGCCTTTTTTACCTTTTTTAAGAAACTGATTTCGATTAGTTGCATGGTTATTTCCTCCTAGAATCTTATTGTCATCTAGGCTCTTTTTTACCGGAAAAGCATAGTCATAAAGATAATCAAAACGTTTGTTATTTTGTTCTTCATCACTGTAATTACCATTTCTAATTCTTCTATTAGTAACCATGAAGATCATTTCAGTTTCTCCCTAAACTTAATTTATTCAGCTAGTAATTCACCACTTTTTTTAAATTGCCTGCTAGTTTTACCCATTTGTAAAAGACTGGGTAAAAAGATTAACGTAAAGATTGTGCTTATACTCATTCCACCAACAATAACAGCTGCTATGCCACGGTAGAGCTCAGCGCCTGCGCCAGGAATTAATAGTAGCGGTAACATGCCACAGATACTAGTCAAGGTACTCATTAAAATAGGCCTAAGTCTGAGTCTAATAGCCTGTCTAACAGCATCATGTCGAGACAAGCCTTCACCCTCACCCATGCGAGTTTGATAGACTAATAAAATAGCATTATTGACCACAAGTCCCAATAAAATAATAAATCCAATCATGGTTAAGAGATCAAGAGGCTGGAAAATGATCCCATCAACAATTCTTAGCATTCCAATGCCACCAACGGTAGCTAGAGGTATAGTTAAAACCACTAATAAACTGTCTTTAAATGAGCGAAATAGAGCCGACATCAAAAGATAAAGAATTAATAGAGCAAGGGCAAAGCTTTGACCCATATTCCAAAGAGCCTCGTCCAGTGCTTTAGCGGTACCGCGATATTCAATGCTGCCATTTTCAGAGAGTTGCTGCAAAATTGCTGGCTCAGCTTTCTCTTTAATAATAGATATTGCTTCCTCTAAACTCATTTCGTCAGGAGGTGTTACCTGTAATGTTATGGTTCTTTTCCGATTCACTCGTCTGATTGAACTTGGCCCGGCAGTTCGAACTATATCTACCAGTTTACCAAGGGGTTGCACACCAGCTTCAGGCGTTGATAAGGGTATTGCAGATAACTCTTCTGGTGTTTTCCATTCTTCAGTTCTTAAAAATACATTGATTCGTTTTTGACCATTGAAATAGTCGCCAACATACAGACCAGTGCCCATAGCTCGGGATAAGGCGGCGACCTGTGAACGGGTCCAACCTGCTTCTGCTATGCTACGCTCATTGGGAATCATCTGTAATTCTGGTTCGGCTAAAGTCAGTCCTGGAGTTGGTTGAATTTGAGCGCCTTCTAAAGCCTGATTTATAGCTCCATATCCAACTCGAGCGGCTACTAGTATTTCATCAACCTCATTGCCTTGAATATCGATATCTATACGCCGACCACCACCTAAACTACTAAACAGTGCAGATTGAGACGCAAAAGCCATAGTGTCGGGAAATCCTGATAAAATTTCAGTATTAATAAGACGCACAACTTCTTTAATATGTGCAACATCTTCGGATGAGCCACCCATAAAACCATAACTACCAAATAATCCCATATAGGTATTTTTAATTTTTGGTTGTTTCTCGCCTGTTATATAAGGCTTAATACGTCGGTTAATTTCATCGGACATTTCTATTCTTGCCGCCAAATAGCTTAATCCTGGTGGTGGCATAATAAAGGCTCGGAACTTATTTTGATTGCCTTTAGGCAAATAATCTACTTTAGGAAAAAGCGACCAACTACCGAAAAATGAAACCATGACTAAGCCAAATACCCAGGCATAACGCTTTTGTGGAGTATTCGTAATTTTCATCACAGCACTGGTAATGCCACGCCACCAATGTTCATGGGGATCGGCTTCAGGTTCTCGGTCTAAAATCTTTTGAGCTGCAGCAGGTATAACTGTTAAAGCAATTAATAGAGAAACGAT
>JBLHLI010000164.1:0-5994 GCA_047618765.1 Enterobacterales bacterium
GGTGATGAAGTCGAGGTTAATGTAACTTTCCCAGAAGATTATCAATCTGCTGAAGTTGCTGGCAAAGATGCTTTATTTAAAGTTGTTGTTAAAGAAGCAAAAGGCCTTACATTACCTAAACTTGATGAAGAATTTGTAAAACTGTTTGGTATTGACGACGGTAATGTTGATAATTTAAAAGAAGAAATCAAAAACAATATGCAGCGTGAACTAGATTCAACTCTTAAATCTAAAGTCAAAGCTAATGTTTTAGATAGCTTAAATGAAGCAAACGAAGCAGACATTCCTCGTGCCTTAATTGACCAAGAAATTGAAGGTTTACGCCAGCAAGCAATGAAGCAATTTAGTCAGGGACGTGAAGGTAGCATTGCTGATTTACCTGAAATGCCAGCTGCGTTATTTGAAGAGCAAGCAAAAACACGCGTTAAACTTGCACTTATAGTAAGCGAAGTGATTAAAAAGAATGATATTTCAGTTGATCCTGATCGAGTTAGAGCTACCATTGAATCAGCAGCTGCAGCTTATGATGATCCTGAACAAATGGTAAGCTGGTATTATTCAAATCAACAACAATTACAACAAGTAGAATCGAGTGTTATAGAAGACCAGGTGGTTGATTTTATACTTGAAGCTGCAGATGTAACTGAAAAGAGTTGTACTTTTGATGAATTAATGAATAAACAAGCCTGACATTAGGGGTTGTTTTTCGCTATGCTATAGAACTCTAATTACCATCTATGGAAGAACTGTTAATGAATGATTTATCTGCAAGTGATACACAAGGTTTAGGACTTATCCCTATGGTTGTCGAATCGACAGCTAAGGGTGAGCGCTCTTACGATATCTATTCTCGACTTCTAAAAGAACGAGTTATATTTTTAGTAGGACCAGTTGATGATAATGTGGCAAATCTTGTCGTTGCACAAATGTTGTTTCTTGAATCTGAAAATCCTGATAAAGACATATCTTTTTACATCAACTCTCCAGGTGGATCAGTAACTGCAGGGATGTCTATTTATGACACTATGCAATTTGTAAAGCCAGATATTAGTACACTTTGTATTGGCCAAGCATGCAGCATGGGTGCTTTACTATTAACCGGTGGCACTAATGGAAAACGTTTTTCATTGCCTAATTCAAGAATGATGATTCACCAACCTTTAGGTGGTTTTCAAGGTCAGGCTTCTGATATTGAAATACACGCTAAAGAAATTCTAGCCTTAAAATTAAAATTAAATGAAATAATGGCAGGTCATACTGGTCAAGATCTTGAGAGCATCTCTAAAGACACAGATAGAGACAATTTCATGAGTGCTGACGCTGCTGTTGAATATGGTTTGATTGACAAGGTTCTTAGCGCACGCGAATAAAAAACTCTGTTGTAGGGGGTTAATTCCTTGCAACATCGACTTTTTCTCTAAAAAAGTGCAATTTTTGCGTACTCTTCCCTTGCACATTACATCAATTCGTTGAAAAATAGACATATAATTTAGTTATGCATTTATTTTGCGCCCAGAATGAGGATATTCGATGAGCGATGATCACAAAAGTAGTTCTGATGATAGTGGAAAATTACTCTACTGTTCTTTTTGTGGAAAGAGTCAACATGAAGTTAGAAAGCTGATAGCAGGTCCTTCTGTATTTATCTGCGATGAATGTGTTGAATTATGTAATGATATTATTCGAGAAGAAGTTCAAGAATCATCTTCCGAATCTGAAGATGCCAGTTTGCCAAAGCCTATTGAAATTCATAACTCCTTAAATGAGTATGTTATCGGTCAAGAGATGGCTAAAAAAGTACTCTCAGTTGCTGTGTATAATCACTACAAACGTTTGAATTATGATGACCGTAATTTGCGCACTCAAGAAGAAGTTGAGTTAGGTAAAAGTAATATTCTACTTTTAGGCCCTACTGGAAGTGGTAAAACATTACTTGCTGAAACTCTAGCAAGATTACTCAACGTGCCTTTCACAATAGCCGATGCAACAACTTTAACTGAAGCTGGTTATGTGGGTGAGGATGTTGAAAATATCATTCAAAAGCTATTACAGAAATGTGATTATGATGTGGAAAAAGCTCAAAACGGTATCGTATATATCGATGAGATTGATAAAGTTTCTCGTAAATCAGAAAACCCATCAATCACAAGAGATGTATCGGGTGAAGGTGTTCAACAAGCCCTCTTAAAATTAATCGAAGGTACAGTTGCTTCTATTCCCCCTCAGGGAGGAAGAAAACATCCACAACAAGAGTTTTTACAGGTTGATACTTCAAATATATTATTTATTTGTGGTGGAGCTTTTGCAGGTTTAGATAAAATTATTCGTGACAGAACCGAAAAAGGTGGTATTGGTTTTGCTGCTGAAATTCATAGTAAGGATGAAACAAGAACTTTTGGTGAAGCATTGAAATCTGTTGAACCAGAAGATTTAGTCCGATATGGATTAATTCCAGAGTTTGTTGGTCGTCTACCTGTCATTGCAACACTTGAAGAGTTAGATGAAAGTGCCTTGATTCAAATCTTAACTGAGCCTCGTAACGCCTTAACCAAGCAATACAACCGTTTGTTTGAAATGGAAGGTGCTACTTTAGAGTTACGTGACGACGCCCTTGCAGCGATAGCTCGTAAAGCTATGAAGAGAAAAACCGGTGCTCGTGGCTTACGCTCGATTCTAGAAGACGTTTTATTAGAAACAATGTATTCGTTGCCTTCACAAGAAAATGTGACTAAAGTTGCAATTGATGGTGCTGTCATTGATGGTGAATCTGAGCCTTTACTCATCTATGAAAACAGTGAAATACCTTCAGAAAAAATAGCATCATCAGAATAGTTCCTTTCTCAAATATCGATTTCGTTGCATTTTTATTTTTCCGCCTGCTTGAAGGGCGGAAAAATAGTCCCATATTATACCTATCATCATTCAATATACATGTTTCAGTGTTCAGCTAGAAAGTTTGAACACGGTACAAATTGAAGAAAACGACTAGTCCTTTTCAATAGTTGTAACACAGTGCAAGCTTTCTAGCTGAGCACCCGAAGGGCTAGGCTATAAACTATCATCTTCTTTGTTATAAAAGTTTGAATTAGAATGACTAATGCTACACTTTTAAGCCTTGAATATGATAGTTTATAGTCTAGCTGAAGCATGTATATTGAATGATGATAGGTATTACTAGAAGCACTACTTAAAAATAACAGAAATACTACTATTAAGAGAGTCTGGATAATGGAAGAAATATTGGATACGCAAGATTTTCCCGTTTTACCTTTACGTGATGTGGTTGTATTTCCACACATGGTCATTCCTTTGTTTGTAGGAAGAAGTCGTTCTATTGAAGCTCTTGAGCTTGCAACAAGTTCTGATAAGCCCATTTTTCTGGTAGCCCAGAAGTCTGCAGCAGAAGACGAACCTGAGATTAATGATGTCTTTGAGGTTGGTTGTTTGGCCAATGTATTGCAATTGTTAAAGCTACCTGATGGAAATGTCAAAGTCTTGGTTGAGGGCATTAAGCGCATCAGAGTAAAAGAATATCATCAGCATGAAGATGTGTTAATCGCAACTGTCGATGAGACCTTCACAGAAATTTTGCCTGCAGAAGATGATAATATTTTACTTAAAACCATACTTCGAACCTTTGAAAATTACGTTAAATTAAATCGTAAAATTCCCAAAGAAATTTTAAGTTCATTAACAGGCATCGAAGAGCCTAGTCGTTTAACCGATACTATTGCAGCTCATTTGCCATTAAAAGTCATAGAAAAACAAGAAATTTTAGAAATGCATGACGTAACTGAGCGCCTTGAGCATCTAATGACGCTGATGGATGTTGAAATTGACATGATGCATGTTGAAAAGAAAATCCGCGGTCGTGTCAAAAAACAGATGGAAAAAAGTCAGCGAGATTATTATCTCAATGAAAAAATGAAGGCGATACAGAAAGAGTTAGGAGAAACTGAAGAAGGTGTCAGTGAGTTTGATAATTTAGAGAAAAGAATCAATGAGTCTGGAATGTCGAAGGAGGCTTTGACTAAAACTAATTCTGAATTTAAGAAATTAAAGATGATGTCACCTATGTCAGCAGAAGCTACAGTTGTTCGTAGTTATATCGATTGGATGCTAAATATTCCTTGGAAAAAGAAATCACGTGTAAGCAAGAGTTTAACCTCAGCTGAAAAAGTATTGGAAGAAGATCACTACGGTCTAGAAAAAGTTAAGGAACGTATTCTTGAATACTTGGCTGTACAACAAAGAGTGAACAAACTGAAAGGTCCTATTTTATGTTTAGTTGGACCTCCAGGTGTTGGTAAGACTTCTTTGGGTGAGTCTATTGCTAAATCTACAGGCAGGAAATTCGTTAGAATGTCTTTAGGCGGCGTTAGAGATGAAGCTGAAATACGTGGTCATAGACGAACATATGTTGGTTCATTGCCAGGAAAAATTATTCAAAAAATGGCCAAAGTTGAAGTTAAAAACCCAATGTTTTTACTCGATGAAATTGATAAAATGACAAGTGATATGCGTGGCGATCCTGCCTCAGCATTACTGGAAGTCCTTGATCCAGAACAAAATTCTAGCTTCAATGACCATTATCTTGAAGTTGATTATGACCTCTCTGATGTCATGTTTGTAGCAACAGCTAATACGATGAACATCCCGGCGCCATTGCTAGATAGAATGGAAGTGATACGTTTATCTGGCTACACAGAAGATGAAAAGTTGAACATCGCAACACGTTATTTGTTGCCTAAGCAGCAAGAGAATAATGGACTTAAAGCTGGCGAATTAACTATTGATGAATCAGCAATTCTCGATATCATTCGATATTACACGAGAGAAGCAGGAGTTCGTGGCTTAGAGAGAGAGTTAGCAAAATTGTGTCGCAAGACGATCAAGCAAATTCTATTAAATGATAAATCAAAGTCTAAAAAGAAATTAAAAACAAAGATTACTGCTAAAAATTTAGGTAAATATTTAGGTGTACGTCGTTCTGATTACGGCAAAGCCAATGAAAAATCTGAAATAGGGCAGGTGACTGGTCTTGCTTGGACTGAAGTAGGTGGTGAGTTACTCACTATTGAAACCGTAACAACAGAGGGCAAGGGCAAAACAACCTTCACAGGTAGTCTTGGTGATGTCATGACTGAATCTATTCAAGCAGCTCTTACGGTTGTCCGCTCACGGTCAAATATTTTGGGTATACCGAGTGACTTTTATGAGAAAAAAGATATTCATGTTCATGTGCCAGAAGGTGCAACACCAAAAGATGGTCCGAGTGCTGGAATTGGAATGTGTACGGCCCTAGTTTCATCTCTAACAGGCATTCCAGTAACTTCTGCAGTTGCTATGACAGGAGAAATTACTTTAAGAGGTGAAGTGCTTCCTATCGGTGGATTAAAAGAAAAGCTTCTCGCAGCTCATCGAGGTGGAATAACTCAAGTGATTATTCCCAAAGATAATGAACGTGACTTGGAAGAAATACCAAAGAATGTCATTAAAGATATTAAAATTACGCCAGTGCAATGGATAGATGAAGTGTTTGAAATTGCATTAACTGAAAGACCCGTTCCTCTGATTACGTCAAAATCTGATAGTGATAAGCGGGAACAAATTACTAAGCAAAAAGGTGTTAGTGAAGTAAATCCTCATTAATTGAATAAAATTAACTTTTTACTTGATTTTTTGAGTATTTGTGAAATATTCAAGATTGATGGTTAAATAGTCATTTTTTAGCTAATAAAAGCCATATTCTTTGTGGGTTTTAAGAGAATTTGCATTTTTGTCAGATGTTGCTTGACAGGTTGTTCTGACAGTTGGTATAAACACTACACCGCACAGGGAGGCAGGATAAAAATAACCAGAGATACCTCTGATATTACTGCCAGAAAATCTAATAACTCTCTTTAAGGGGAACATTTGTGAACAAATCTGAATTGATTGATGCTATTGCATCGGAAGCTGACATTTCTAAAGCATCAGCAGGTCGCGCTCTTG
>JBLHLI010000165.1:0-5921 GCA_047618765.1 Enterobacterales bacterium
CCTGATACGGCTTCATTTGCACAAAAATCAATGGAAAGCTGCTCATCTCCAAGAGATGATACTCGGGGAGATTGCTGAAATAGTGGGTTATCAATGTCAGGAGTATCACTGCTTGAAAAGTTGACACTGACGAGACTCACAAAGGTATTGCCCTGGGCATCATTTGAACTGATATTGGCTGTATAGGCATTATTAGCAGTTAGTCCAGTGACGGTTATATTATGATAAGTAGATAAAGCTTGCTCAGTAAAGGTCCCGCCACCGACAATTTCAACCGTTGCATTGGTTGCTTCATCAGTTAACCATTCAATTTCTACTGATAGATCGGTGATTTTTTTAACATAGGGTCCAAGTAATAATTGTGGTGATTTCTGATCAAAAATTGATAGCTCAATATTTAATTCCCGATCAGAAGTTACTAAATAATTTAATTCAGAGACTGCCGAAAAACCACTCGAAGCTAGGGGGTTAAATGTAATGTCATAGAGACAATCGTCATCATTGGCAAAATAGCCTGATGCAATACAGGTGTCAGTTGAGAACATCAAGAGACTGTAATAGCCGTTCTCATCGGTTAAAGCACTAGAATTAACATGACTGATATTATGTTGAGATAGTTGTCCTGCACTACCAATTTCTGGACCACTCCATGCTTTTGAAGTGACTATATTTACATTCGAAACGGGCAAACCATTGCTATCACTGAGACGACCCGATATTAGAAAAAAGTCAAAAACAAAATCTTTTACTGTATCTCCGACAACGGGGAAATCTTCAGATTGTATTAAGGTGACATTAGGAGCTCCAATGAGTGATACATTGGTAGTATTAAAAAATGTACGTACTACATACTGACCATCAGCTATATCCCATGAATATAGACCATTTTCATCAACATCTATGATTGCGCCGGTCTGAACCAGACTGGATCCGGTCCATTCAAACAATATGGCTTGGGCCCCAACGATAGGGGAACCTGATTTATCTTTTACAACCCCAGATAAGGTAGCTGCTTGAGCCACAGATAGCGTTGTTATGAAAACAAGTGCAATAGCATGTAGAAATGCATTAGATATAAATTTGCACATCAAAAACCCCTTAGGATACAATTAGTTATCTTTTGATGTTTAAAATGCGCATGAATAAGAGGTTGGCAAAAAATATTTTTGGCAACTTCCTTGTCATAGGTTCAAACATCACCCTTAGACCGGTAGCTTTGCAACACTATCCTTTCGGAATAGATTGCCCTTTTCAAAAATTTATACTAGAACCACCAAATGAAGTTCATAGTTTAGCTTGTTCAAAAGGATAGACTAGTGGTTCATAAAAGCAAGTTTTAATGAAATATAATTTAACGTTTCTGTACTATCTTATTTTTTACACAGATGGTAATTTGTGACTTAATCACCAACTATTGATGCTAGCATTCAATCAGCACCCCCATTGGTAATTTTAATGTCGGATCTCAATCTATGAATTTAAAGAAAATACTTATAACCCTGATTCTCAGTCTCAGTCTTACAGCCTGTATGGGTGTAAAGTTTAGTTATAATAATTTAGACTGGTTTGTTCCATGGTATCTTGATGATTACCTTGATCTTAATGTTGATCAAAAAGCTGCATTCGACCAGCATCTCGAGGTTATCTGGAATTGGCATAGATTGAATGAGTTACCTCAATATTCCAATTTACTCCGCGAAATCATAACCGACCTCGATAAAGAGCAGATGACGCTTGAAAAGCTTCATTACTTCTCTGACCAGTCGAAAACGTTATATTTAAAAGTTGTCAACAAAGCCCTAGAAGAAGGTCAACCTTTAATAAAAAGTTTAAATGATGAACAACTTGAAGAACTTTATGAAAATATCGCTGAAACCGATGAAGAATATAAAGAGTATGTGGCTGACAATGACCTGGCAAAACGTGAGAAAAAACAACTTAAATCGATAACTAAGACCTTCAAAAAATGGATTGGTAAGCTATCTAAAAAACAGAAAATATTATTAAAAACTTGGACAAATGATACTATGTCGACAGCTGAACTAAGAGTTCAATATGTTGCCAAGGTACGAGCTTCCTTTAAAGTTGCCATGGCTGGTCGTGAAAATATGGCACAGACCAATAAGCAATTATTAATTTTAGCCACTCAACCAGAATTACTGCAAAGTAAAGAGCTTAATGACAAAATTGAACTTAACAATCAGCTATTTAGACAATTGTTAATTGATACCATCGGGACTTTATCTCCTAAGCAACAACGTCGTTTACGTAAAAAGATTCTAAGTTATGCAGAAGATTTTAGTGAACTATCTCAACAAACCGATTAAGATAAATAATGCGCAGTCAAGGTAATACAGAAGATAGCAGTCCATCATTTAATTGGACGTTACTTAAAAATCTCCTCCCTTATTTAAGTGAATTCAAAGGACGAGTTATATTTGCACTCGTTTTTATGATCTTAGCTAAACTATCAACCATTGTTCTACCATTCTTTCTTAAGGAAGTAGTTGATCTACTGGGTGATAATACCTCTGATCCAAGTAAACTATCTCAGCTTTCCCCTTCCTGGTTATTAACGCCTTTTGCCCTAGTTTTAGCCTACGGATTTTTTAGATTTACTAACGTATTTTTTGGAGAAATTAGAGATACTCTATTCAGTAAAGTTACAGAGCGAGCGATGCGCAGAGTTGGCCTCAAAGTATTCCGTCATTTACATGCTCTCGATATCGACTTTCATTTAAACAGGCGCACTGGAGGGTTATCCAGAGATATCGAAAGAGGAACTAATGGAATAAGTTTCTTAATGCGATTCATGGTCTTTAATATTATTCCAACATTAATAGAAATATCCATGGTCATCATTATTTTACTAACGGGCTATGGTATAGAGTTTGGCTTAGTTACCTTCACGTCAGTGGTTATATATATCACTTATTCTGTCATTGCTACCAACTGGCGCAATAAATATATTCGAGCTGCTAATGAAGCTGATTCAGATAGTAGTAGTCGTGCGATTGATAGTTTACTCAATTATGAAACTGTTAAATATTTCACCAATGAAGAATATGAAAGTAAGCGGTATGACAAGGGTTTAATTGAGTGGGAAAATGCCAAAGAAAAAAATAGACGTTCTTTATTAGTTCTAAATAGTGGTCAAGCCGTCATCATCAGTTCAGCCATTACAATAATGATGGCCATGGCTGTTTTTAAAGTTCAAGCTGGAGAAATCACTGTTGGTGATTTTGTATTAATCAATGCCTTTATGATGCAACTATTTATGCCGTTAAACTTTCTTGGTTTTGTCTACCGAGAGATTAAAACTGCCCTGGTTAACATCGAAAAGTTATTCAGTTTATTATCCAGAGAAGGAAATGTCGCAGATAAAAAAAGCTCCAAGCCTCTTAACTTTAAACTCGGTCAAATTAAATTTGAAGATGTCAATTTTAGCTATCATAAAGATCGAAAAATCCTTCATGATTTAAACTTCACCATTAATAGCGGACAAAAATTTGCCATAGTTGGAACCAGTGGCTCAGGTAAGTCTACAGTCGTTAAGTTGTTATTTCGTTTCTATGACCCAACTTATGGAAGAATTTTAATTGACGACCAAGACATTAGTAAAGTTAGCCAACAATCGCTTCGAAAAAAGATAGGTATTGTTCCTCAAGATACTGTTTTATTTAACGACACACTTTTTGAAAATATTCGATACGGCCTACCTGAAGCGTCTGATGATGACGTTAGACACGCCATTGAACTTGCTCATCTAGGTGAATTTGTAGAGAGATTACCAGAAAAAGAAAACACCATGGTTGGTGAGCGAGGGCTTAAATTATCAGGTGGAGAAAAACAACGAGTTGCAATTGCTCGTACCATTTTAAAAAGACCCCCTATTATGATTTTCGATGAAGCAACATCTTCATTAGATAGCCAATCAGAACAATCAGTTTTATCAGCGCTTAATGAAATATCAAAAGGTGTTACTACCGTCGTTATTGCCCACCGACTATCAACAATAGTTGATGCCGATACGATATTAGTTCTAGAACAGGGTGAATTATTAGAACAGGGTAATCATCAGCAATTGTTAGATAAAAAGGGCAAGTATGCCGATCTATGGCTTGCTCAACAAAGGGATAAAAACTCATCTAAATAACCATATTCAAGTATAATTATTTAATATAATGATCTAATACAATTACCCAAATACAATGATTAAACAAGATAGCCAATCTTATTAACATTCATCGCTAGCTACTACTTTTCGCCAGTAAAATAAGGCTTCCAAAATCGAATAGTCAAAGGTACACAAATGTTTAAAGCAAAGGCAGTAAACATCAATGTATAGAAAACTTCAGTGGAAAAAATATGGTATTCTGCATAACCAAGATCCATAACAACAAAGGCAAGCTCTGCCCTTCCTAGCATACCAAAACCAATCATCATCGATTCAACAAACGTAAAGTTACCTGTGTAACGTGCAGCCAAGGCAGCTGAAATTATTTGTACAACAAAAATGGTAAAAGTTAACACCAAAGTGGTGTCGAGGATACTCACAACCAAGTCAAAATCGAGATACAATTTAGAACCTAAGTTTACAAAAAATACTGGCCCTATCCACGCATAAGCAACATCATCAATTATCTTACGAGTCTTTTTATAAGTGTGAATTTTTTCACCGCGCTTAGTCAAATAGAAATACTTTTTACGCATGATTAAACCAGCCATATAGGAACCTAAAGCAGGGTGTAATCCTAAATGATGCGCCAGTACGCCAAAGACTAATGCTATCGTTAAAATTGCTAAAGTAGCGACTCGCCCATCACTAAAAGCTAAGATGTTATGTAAACCGTAACGTGTAAATATCTTATTTAAGAAACCTTCTCCTTCAGACTCTTTTCCAGGAAAAATAACTACACCAACAAAGGTCACGAAGAGAAAGAATAATCCAACCTTAGTTCCAATCGTAGCAATGCTAACTAAGGTGAAACCACTATCACCAGTAACCAAAGGAATTATCGCCGCTACAAGAACCAAAGACGCTATATCATCTAAAACTGCAGACGTCATAATACCAGTCGCAGTCTTTGTCATATTTAAGCCTTCATATTTCAACACCACCATGGTTAACGAAACCGCCGTTGCCGTCATGGTCAAGCCTACTAAGATAGCTACATTTTGATCCTGCCAGAGATGAAGTGCCAAAAAATATGCAGCCAAAAAAGGCCCCAATGCTCCGAAAAAGGCAATTCCCCAAGAGCGCTTGATACTACGAACGAATATCGTAGGATTCTCTTCAAAGCCGAGGGCAAACATAATCAGAATAATACCAAACTCTGCAAAGCCATTAATGAAAGGCGTCGCTTCTTTGGGCAACAATCCTACCGTCACCATGACGCTACCCATCAAGAGGTAAAATAAAACAGGTGTCATCTTGGTTTTATTGGCAAACCAGTAGGATATGAAAACGCTACACCAAATAATTGTTAAGTATTGAATATCAATCATGTATGGATTGCTCCTAAAATGACTAGATTTAAGTTATCAGTCCTTTAAGTCTAGTATAAATCTAAAATCATGCTCGTCAATATAGGAAAGTGCCATAAGCGATAGGGTTAGCAATACCTCAATAAAAGTAATCACCAAATCCATAGCCGAGGAGAAGATGTGTCTATACCTCATTAATGGAGTCTCGGAGGCATGGATGCCGATGGAAGCTTACATAGATGTATTCACGCGTCTCCATAGATGATGTATAGACACAGCTTCCATTGGCACCTTTCTTGTTTAGAGCACTTTGTAATTTAATGAGCAAAGTGCTAATGACCTTCGCTCCCGAGTGCTTCTCATTTTTCTTAAATTTGAGAAATAATAACCTTCAAGATTTATTGGCGTGATTGAATATCGGATAGTTTTGATAA
>JBLHLI010000166.1:0-5888 GCA_047618765.1 Enterobacterales bacterium
TGTTTTTCTGCACCTTAGCCGCTGTTATAGGAACCTTATACGCCATTCAGCGAGCAGCTAGATTACCGCCCGCTGAAGCGATGCGAGCTGAAAGTCCAACAGAATTTAAAAAATCACTGCTTGAACGTCTTGGTGTTCATTCCAAATTATCATTTTTAAGTCGCATTATTCTCAGACAATTAGAACGAAGACCTCTTCGAGCTTTATGTTCTACTCTCGGTATGAGTCTTTCTCTATCCATTTTAATCTTTAGTTTTTTCATGGAAGATTCCATGACTTACTTGATGGACGTTCAATACAATCAGACTCAAAGAGAAGATATTAATTTCTCATTTATTGAACCAAGACCCTATCGTGCTTTAGAGGAAATTAGTGCTTTACCAGGCGTATTAACGGTCGAACCAATTAGAAGCGTTTCTGCCCTTCTTAAATTTAATCATTACTCAAAGCGTAGCTCGATTACTGGGCTACTTTCAGCTCCCGATTTACGTAGAGTTATCGATGATCAATTAAATGCTGTTCCGTTACCGGCTAAAGGTATCGTCATTAGTCAAAATCTAGCCGATATATTAAAAATATCAGTAGGGGATATTCTTGAAGCTGAAGTGTTGGTAGAAAAGCGACCTACACTACAAATTCCTGTTGTTGCTATTACGCACCAATTTATTGGCAGCGGTGCCTATATAAATATTAACGAGTTGAGTCGCCTACTTGATGAATCACCGAAAGTCTCAGCAGCTTCAATTAGTATCGACCCCAATTCAAGTAGAGCTTTATTTAAGAAATTAAAAGAAATACCAGCAATTATTGGGCTAAATATCGTTTCTGTACTTAGACATATATTTGAAGATGTTATGGCTGAAAATTTATTAAAAATGGTCAGTACTAATATCATGTTTGCCAGCTTCATAAGCTTCGGTGTTATTTATAATACCTCTAGAATTGCTTTATCAGAAAGAGGTCGAGAATTAGCGAGCTTAAGGGTTCTTGGTTTAACAAGGCGTGAGGTGGCTTATATATTATTTGGTGAACTTAGCATCATCACTATTATCTCCATCCCTCTTGGAATGTTGATTGGTTATTATCTTGCTTTTAGCATGACCTCTTCGATGGAAAGTGAATTATTTCGAATCCCTTTTATCATTAACAATAGTACCTACGGTTACAGCGTGTTGATCGTTCTGTTTAGTACAATTTTATCTTTTTCCCTAGTCTGGTGGCAAGTCGATAAGCTAGACTTGGTCAGCGCACAAAAAGGAGTTGAGTAGTGACTGCAAAACACATTAAAGGAGCATTAAAGTTCATTATCGGGTTTTCCGCTATTGGATTATTGATATTTGCCTTTTTACCTGAAGCCATAAAAGTTGACTTAATTACTGTTGAAAAGGGTGATTTATTAGTCACCTTGGAGGGCGAAGGAAAGACGCGTATCCATGACATCTATGTTGTATCAACACCCATTGATGGTCGTATTACTCGTATCGAAAGTGAAGCAGGTGATCTGGTCACTGCAGGTAAAACTATTATTGCTAATATGTATCCTGCTAACCCTCAGTTTTTAGATAAACGCTCTGAGATCCAAGCAAAAGCAGATGTAAGTGGTGCAGAAGCAGCCCTTGCTCTTTCTAACGCTCGCGTCAAGCAAGCCCAAGCACAATTAGATTTTGAATTATCTGAGTTTAAACGCATCAAAGAACTTTTCGATAAACACAGTGTTTCACAGTCTGGAATAGAAAGAGCTGAGTTGCGTATCAAAACCTTGCGCGCAGAATTAGAAACTGCCCAGTCAACCTACAAGGTAATGTTATCTAGACTCACAGTTGCAAAAGCTCGCTTATTAAAACCCGAAACCAATGACAACTCTAAACTGGTAGATCAGCATTGCCAAATTTGTATACATTCCCCTGTTGATGGCATGGTACTGAGAATACTACATAAAAGTGAAAGTATTGTTCCAGTAGGCACTCCTCTTGTTGAAATCGGTAACCCTGCTGATTTAGAAGTCAATATAGAAATGCTTTCAACCAATGCTGTTAAAGTTAAAGTCGGCGATGAAGCTCTTATTAAACGCTGGGGTGGCAATGTGGATATCAAAGCGATAGTCCGGGTTATTGAACCTTCTGGCTTCACTAAGATTTCCGCCTTAGGCGTAGAGGAACAAAGAGTGAATGTTATTCTAAGTTTTACTGATCCCATTGAAAAATGGCAAGCTTTAGGAGACGCCTTTAGAGTTGAAGCCGCGATAATAACTGATCGAGTCGATAATACTATTAAGATTCCACTTTCAGCATTATTTCGTCAAAATGAAATTTGGTCGGTCTTTAAAGTTATTGACAGTGAAGTCGTGTTACAAGAAGTTGAGGTTGGCCATAGAAACGATCGTTTTGCTGAAATAAAAAGCGGATTAACCTTAAACGACCAAGTAATCACTCACCCCGGTAATAACATTGAAGAAGGTATCAGTGTTATAAAAAGATGATTTTACTAATTTGGAAACAATAAAAAAGGGCACAACCCTAGAGTTCGCCCTTTTTCATTAACCTAGTGCTATTTTTTATAAGTACTTAGACAGCTGTGATATTTTCTGCTTGAGGACCTTTTTGACCCTGTGTAACTGTAAATTCAACCTTTTGGCCTTCAGCTAAAGTTTTGAATCCAGAGCCGTTTATAGCACTAAAGTGTGCAAAAACGTCAGGTCCATTCTCTTGCTCAATAAAACCAAAACCTTTAGATTCGTTAAACCATTTAACAGTACCAGTAGTAGTAGACATAATAATAAATCCTATTTTTCATTTGTAATAAAGCCTATAAATTAGGCAGTTTGTGCTGGAAGTTTTGCTATTACTTATGAGAACAGAATTCAGGTACTACAATGGAGCATAGAAATTGTGCATAAATATCAGACGTACTTACAAGCTGTACAAATTATAAACAAATCAAACGTTTTGTCAACTTTAATCCTATTATAACAATGACTTATAAGTTTTTTTATATCACTTTATGTAATAAAAAGATTACTTTTTTTTGTTTTAAGATCTTTTTTGCTAATTTATTTTATTCATAAAGCGATTCATTAAGCGATTTAATGAAAGATTTTCAAATGAAATTATCTCACCACCATGCTGCACAATGAAAGACTTTGCAGCCGATTCTGAAGAGAAGGTAGCAAGACTTTGACCCATCGAAGCAGGCATATCAGATCCAAGTACATAAATAGCATTCTTAGCATCAATTAAATAACTATCACTCGGCTTGTCCCAAGGAGAAAAAGCCATGTCATGGACATAGACAACAGACACATTGGTTTGATTTTCAGGCTGTAAGTACCAAATCATCAGCTCCATTGTCGAACAAAACTTTCTCATTTGCTCGGTTCGAGGCTCAAATGCTTGTCCTTTAGGTCCAGGAAAACGACTGATCACCATTCCACACACATGGCATTCTTCACCAGACTCAAATGTTTGAGGATCAACAACAGTTTCAATTTCTTCCCCTGAATTACATCCCAGTAACATTAAACTTAATAAAAAAATTGAAAATCGTTTGTTTAAAAGCATAACAACACCATTAATCATATTGGTCGTCTTAAAAATCGGTAATAAGCTAAGGACAAAGGGATAACTATCCACATAGCCATACTTCCTATAAGTCCTGTTAATGAAAAGATATCTTCGGACGCTACGCTAAGTAAACCTGTACCATTAGTTTCAAAGGTTGCCAAATTAATTAATCGAAAAATATCGGTAGGATTTAACATTAACAAATAGGGAAAGAGTTCCGCTTGAACCTTACCTTCTGTAAACACTAAAATACCCAGCAACCCCATATCGTAGATCAGAACAAAGAAAAACCAGATAATTAAAGCCATACCAGCTGCTTTTGATTTCTCCGCCACCCAAGTGCTGACCAAGTAAGACAAACTGATAAATGCCATACCAAGTAATATTGCAGATAGAATAAATAATCCAAAAGAACTTAGTAGCTTACTGATATCAACGTCGGTTACAAAAAGTGCGATGCTTAAACTAGCGCTGCCGAAACCAATGAAAGTCGCTATGGCAAGAATTGCTGAATGACCCAAAAATTTACCCAATAATAATTCAGCTTTAGTGAGCGGATAAGTCAGTAGCAATAATAAAGTACCGTCTTCATCCTCACCAACAATGGCATTGTATGATAGTAATAATGCAATTAATGGCAATAAAAAAACGTTCAAGCTCGATAAGCTAATAATGGTATTCGCGATGGAGCTAAAACCAATAGCGCCCACGCTTGCCGAACCAAACCAAGAAATTCCCCCTGCCATAATGACAAAAATAGTGGTAATGGCAATTAACCAGCGGTTTCTTAAACCGTCTTTTAACTCTTTCTCAGCAACCGCTAATATGGCTCTCATGACAATACCCCCGACTTATTCGAAGCTGCGGCTTCTTTTACTGTTGGAAATTGCAGGAGTTGATGATCTTTTTCGATATAATAACGATAAATCTGCTCCAAGCCCGCATCGTTAACATTCAAGTCTTGTAAACCTTGCTGAGCCATAAGGATTTTCATCGCCCGCAACTTTTCTTCAACCGGCAATGCTATTTTTAATAAACCATCTTTCGATGGCTCTACCTTATAACCTAATTTCATAGTTAATTCGTCCATATCAAAACAACCTTTGAATATAAGGCTAGTTTCAAGTGGTGTATTCGCTCTTAATTCATTAATTGAACCAAAGGCTTTTAAATCGCCATTTGACAATATTGCAGCTTTATCAATGTGCGATTCTAGGCCAGCTAATATATGCGAACAGAGTATTATTGAACAACCTTGAAGTTTTAAAGCATCAATGATGCTATAAAATTCTTGAGTCGCTATCGGGTCAAGGCCAACGGTTGGTTCATCAAGTAATAATAAAGAAGGTTGAGTCAAGAGAGCTTGAGCCAATCCTAATCGCTGCTTCATACCCTTTGAATATGTTTTGACTTTACGCTGATGAGCGTCCCACAGGCCGACCTGCTTCATTAATTCAATACAACGATTTTTCGATACCTTTTTTAGTTTTGCAAAGAACTGCAAAACTTCCATGCCCGATAGCTGCTGATAAAATGACACATTCTCTGGCAAAAATCCTAATTGATAGCGATGGTGATTAAAGGTAGATAAAAATGGGGTTTGACCAAATACTTTTATTTCACCACTGGTAGGTTTTAATAAACCTAAAATCATTTTCATGGTGGTGGTTTTACCGGCACCATTGTGTCCAAATAACCCTAATACCTGACCTGTTTTTACGTGCAGATTAAGACCATTGAGGATTTTTAATTCACCAAAAGATTTCTGTATATTATTTAGCTCAACTACATTCATAAGCTGCTCCTCAAATTTTCGCTGCTATCTTTATCAACGGGAATTTGAAATGTATTTTTCATTAACGGATAACTATCTTTGATACCGGGTGATTTCAAGACAGGAAATTTTTTTTGAACCCAACGCAATGTTTGAATAGCTGGACTATTGATCAAAACATTCGCCGCTGGATACTTCCAAAGTATTTTATCTATACCATCATTGGGCTCAAATGCTTCATCACCTATACCATTGAAGTCCCTATCCCAACCTTGGTAATCACTCCAATAATTTCCTTGCTCCTCAAATGACCATTCAACTTCACGACTAGCAACGTATTTAACTTGGCGTTTATTTTTTACAATATAGTTTCCATAAATTTTATTCTCCTCTGATCCCGCTGTCAGATGAATAGCGATATCACTTTTTGAGAAAAGATTATTTTTAACGGTATTAAAATGCGCATTATAAATAAACAAAGCCTTACCTTCGCCACCCTTAATAAAGTTTTCACCTCCTAATCCTTGCTGTTGATGCGTATCGACAATTTGGTT